>JAZDFP010000395.1:0-4032 GCA_043807745.1 Planctomycetota bacterium | reverse complement strand
TCATAAGAACCGTCTCCATCTACATCTAATTGCAGGATCTTCTGTCTTGCAGAACAACGATAACCTTGAGGACTTTGCGCATTTGGTAAAGGTATAAAACCCGTATCCACCTTGCCGATAGTCGGTAAAGGGGTCGTTGTTTCTGAAAGAAAAGCCCAGTCGTTTGAAAAGGTTAGAGCGGCTTCTATTGTCTCGGATTTAGCTGGCTCGTCAGCCCTCGATAAAACTGTCGGGACTAAAAAAGGGATAAAAACAATCGTAATCAGTAATATAAATTTATTTAATAGCATAAGATTGAATTTAATCTGTGAAATCTGTGGCTATTTCCCTTGAATTATGTCTGTTTCAACAATTCCATCAGACGGTTCTTCTGCTGGTTTGAATCACTAAAACTCAAGCCTGCCCTCTTAAAAATATCATCAGGATTATTTTCCATAAAGGCAATTCTTGCGTCAAGACCTATTGACTCCTGTTCTTTTATAAGAATATTGGTATGTAGAGGTTTTGAATAAATCCGCCCTTCGGGACACAAGGTCTTAAAGAAACTCTGGAACTGAGTCTTTTCATTCTCCTGAGAACGACCTGCGAAAACCATTAACGGCTCTATCATCATTCCCATTAAACTCAAATCAATTATAGAACACTTTAATGGTGTTGATGATTTCTTATCATTCTGGAAGATTTCTACATTGTATGTTATGGAACGATGATGAGTATTTACCTCGGTAGCGGTATTGTACATGAAAAGCCCCTCGGTGATAGATTCCATTAATGCAGCACACCGGAAAGGTCGTCTCATTAACTTGAAACAATCTATGGATTGCAGATTATCCTGATGTTCGCTCAGAATAATAATAGGTAACTGGGGCAACATCTCTTTTGTGTCCTTTATAAACTTTTCGGCATCAGAATTAAGTCTTTCTAATTCCATTATAACGACATCAAATAAAGCCGTCTCTATTTTCTTTATGGCGTCAGAGGTATTTTCTGAAAGTGATACGCCGTAATAATTGCTGAGCAGGCTTTTCATTAATGCGCCGGTCTGTTGCAGTTGGTCAACTATTAATATATTCGCCATAAAATACTCCTTGTTGAAACATTATATAGTATTAGAGATGATATATCTTTATCGGCTTTTTAGAGACAAAACTTAAGCCACAGATGACACAGATTAAATTGTCATATCTTTCTATTTCTTCTTGCCAATTTGACTTATCTTTAGTATAAAATGATGAACAATATATGAAAGTTCCTTTACTTGTATTAATCATAATGGACGGCTGGGGTGTGAACAAGCGTAAAGAAGGTAATGCCATAAAACTGGCACGCACTCCTAACTTAACCCGTTTTGAAAAGGAATATCCATATACCGAACTTGAATGTTCAGGTAATGCCGTTGGATTGCCGGACGGTTTAATGGGCAATTCTGAAGTCGGGCATCTTAATATCGGCTCAGGCCGCGTGGTCTGGCAGGAAATCACCCGGATTGACAACACTATCAAAAACGGCTCATTTTTCTCCAATCCTGAACTGCTTACCGCTATGAAGCACGCCAAGAATAATCAAACCAGTCTCCACTTAATCGGACTTGTTTCTGATGGCGGAGTCCACACCTCTGAAAATCACTATTTCGCTCTTTTAGAAATGGCTAAAAAGAACGGATTTAATCAGAGCAATCTCTTTTTCCACGTCGTTACGGACGGACGCGATACGCCGCCTCACAGCGGAGTAAATCATATTGAAAAACTGCTTAATAAGATGAACTCGCTCGGTGTAGGGAAAATAGCAACGATTTGCGGACGTTATTATTTAATGGACCGCGATAAACGATGGGAACGAGTAGAAAAAGCTTATCATGCACTTACTCTTGGACAAGGCGTGCAACAAGAATCAGTAATTGAAGCCATAAAAGATGCATATCAAAAAGGCGAAACAGATGAATTTATCAAACCCATTGTCATTACCAAGAATAACCTGCCCATCGGCTCAATCAAAGATAATGATTCGGTGATATTTTTTAATTTCCGGGCTGATAGAGCCAGAGAGATTACCCGCACATTGACCGAACCTGATTTCAAGGAATTCAGCCGTAAGACATTCCCGCATATTCTATATACCACAATGACGCAGTATGACGAGCATTTTAACCTCCCTGTTGCCTTCAAACCGATTAGTCTTAAAAATATTCTGAGCGCCATACTTGCTAAAAACAAGATAACACAACTTCGGATTGCCGAAACGGAAAAATATGCTCATGTTACCTATTTCTTTAATGGCGGCGAAGAAACACCTTTCCCTTACGAGGATAGGAAACTCATCCCTTCTCCCAAGGTTCCAACCTATGATATGCAACCTGAAATGAATGCTCCGGAAGTTACCAGCGAGATCTTAAAAGATATTGAAAATAATGCCCATCAGGTAATTATTATGAATTATGCCAATTGTGATATGGTCGGACATACCGGTATATTAAACGCTGCTATCAAAGCAGTTGAAACTGTTGATGACGGAGTCGGTCGGATAACCGATGCGGTATTAAGGAAAAACGGCATTGTTATCATTACCGCAGACCACGGCAATGCCGAAGAAATGATAGATTATAAAAATAATAACCAGCCACATACTTACCATACCACAAATATCGTCCCATTCATTCTGGCTGGAGAAAAATTCAAACATCACCCCCTCAAAACAAGTGGAAAATTATGCGATATTGCACCAACTATACTGGAAATTCTCAGCATAGAAAAACCGGCAGAAATGGAGGGGGTTAGTTTAATAATTCACTCAAAATAAATTATACTTATTAGTACGACTTTGACCTCGCCGAGGCGGGGGGAATTAGTCGCACTTATCCCGCCGCCTTTGACGAGCCTCCGAGGGGCGTGAGCATAGCGAGGGATTAATTTTTAGAGGAAACATCTTAAGAATAAACTTGACAGTCAACTGTATTTTTATAATAATTCTACTATGACAAAAAGACCTAAATTCATAAACTTGAGTCCATCCGAGGTAGAAACTCTAAAAAGGTTTATGAAGGATATAGCCATCCAAAACAAATCACGACCCCGGCTGCGCGGTAATGCACTCTGGTACTCATCCCAAAAGCATTGGACTGTAAAGCATATTGCTGAGAGTTTAGGTTGTTCTGAAGAGACTATCTATCATTGTTTCAAGCGGTATAAAGAAAACGGTATTGAAGGATTATATGATTCTGATAGACCTTTAAAGTTAACACTTGAACAGATTAAACAAGTAATTCAGGTAAGCGGTTTGGATAAAGTGTATCGCGATAAAAAGGAGCGTCGTCAATTTCGCTGGAGTTATCGTAAGATTGCAAAATGGGTCAAAGATAATTTAGGAATTGCCATTTCACACGAGAGTATCAGACAGATTATCCAGAAAAAATATCTGGTAACTGAGAAGGCAAATCTGAAAAATAATAATTTTTCTTTGACCAGTTAAAGATATATTAATATTGTTTAAGGGAATAGTAAGCTGATTAAATAGATAATGCCGATTTATCTGATAAATCAGTTTACTCTTTAATCAAAATTAAAGGAGGATTTTATGGGATTTAAGAACTTCCGAGATGTCTATGTCGTATCAGGCGGCATAAGCAAATTCGCCAAGGCGCGTCCTGATGTAACATTCCAACCAATGGTCAAAGAGGCTTATGATTATGCCTTAAAAGATATTGGGATGGAAAATAAACAGGCAAAGGAAATATTTGACGGCAGTGTTGCCTCATATTTTTCCGACCATTTTCAACGGCAATTGATGTCCGGGATTATGGTCCAGGATTATCTGGGGCTGTGTCCCCTACCCAGCCACCGTGTAGAAGCTGGTGGCGCTACCGGCGGTGTCTGCTTCCAAGAGGCATATAAAAATATCGCTTCCGGAGTAATGGATGTCTGTGTGGCTTATGGATTTGAAACTATGTCACACGTCAATACATGGAAAGGCAATGAATTTATCGCGCTGGCTTCGGATGTGAGTTTTGATTACCCGGTCGGCGGTTTCTATTCCGGC
>JAZDFP010000394.1:0-4241 GCA_043807745.1 Planctomycetota bacterium | reverse complement strand
CTATAGAGATAATCCCGAGTATGAGGTGTCTTGTTTTACTGCAACCCAGATACCAAATATAGATGACCGGCTCTATCCACCTGAACTTGCCGGCTCTTTATATCCCAAAGGCATTCCTATTAAATCCGAGCATTTTCTTGCCAGTTTGATTAAGGAGCACCAGATAGACGAGGTTATTTTTGCCTACAGCGATGTTTCTTACGATTATATCGATACCAAACGCAAGAAGGTGGAAGAATTAGGCGCTGAATTTAAGCTGCTCGACCCGACTAAAGTGATGTTGAAATCAACCAAACCGGTTATTGCAGTTTGCGCAGTCAGGACCGGCGCGGGTAAGAGTCCGGCCAGCCGCAGAGTAATTAATATCCTGAGACAATTAGGTCAAAAAACCGCAGTGGTCCGCCATCCGATGCCCTATGGCAATCTGGTGGAAAGCGTTGTCCAGCGTTTTGAGAACCTTGACGACCTCATTCGCCATAAATGCACCATAGAAGAACGGGAGGAATACGAACCTCATCTGGAAAAAGGAATTATTGTTTATGCCGGTGTTGATTACGAAAAAATCCTGCGCGCCGTAGAGAAAGAAGTGGATGTCATTATCTGGGACGGCGGCAATAACGATACGCCTTTTTTTAAACCTAATATCCATATTACTATCTGCGACCCTTTGCGCAGCGGTCACGAACTTTCTTATTATCCGGGCAGGGTTAATTTCGAAATGGCAGATGTGCTGGTAATAAATAAGGTTGACGCCGCTAAACCCGAGGATGTCGAGAGTATTATCAAGAATGCCAAGCAGTATAATTCTGATGCTATAATTGTTATGGCAAATTCTACTATTTTTGTTTCCGAGCCGACTAAAATCAAGGATAAAAAAGTGCTGGTCATAGAAGATGGTCCGACCGTTACACATGGAGAAATGGGCTATGGCGCAGGATATCTGGCTGCTAAGAAATATTTGGCTAAGGAAATAATTGATCCGAGACCTTATGCAGTCGGCAGTATTAAAGAGGTATTTGAGAAATATCCGCAGACCAAACTTGTTTTGCCGGCCGTAGGATATCATAAAAAACAGATTGCAGACCTTGAAGAAACAATTGAAAAATGTCCGTGTGATGTGGTCGTTATTGCCACGCCCATAAATCTGGGTAAAATAATAAAGATTAATAAACCATGGGCGCGAGTAACTTACGAATTAGAAGAAATCTCCAAACCTAATTTAGAAGATATTATTAAAAGATTGTTCTGAATTATTGGATAGCCACAGAGACACACCCGCCTGACCGGTGTCAGTCGGGCAGGGAGTTCACAGAGACCAAAAGAAAATAATTCTCCGTGTTCTTTGCGGTAAATATAGAGGGAGGGTAAAGTTATGGCTCAAGAATTTTGGCGTTGGAAAGAGTATAACTGGAAAGATGATAGTAAGGATTGGAAACAGGCAAAGCTTATTACGGCCGGAGTTGATGTCGGTTCGGTTTCATCCAAAGTTGCGATTATGGCTGATGGCGAGCTTTATGCCTATAGTCTGATGAGAACCGGCTCAGACAGTTCCGAAAGCGCTCATAAATCATTAAACTGGGCATTAGAAAAGACCGGGTTAACGTTGGATAATATTCATTATATCGTTGGCACCGGTTATGGCCGTGTTAATGTTCCATTTGCTAAAAGAGCCATTACCGAAATCGCCTGTCACGCCCGCGGCGCTAATTTTATATGGGGTTCAACCGTTAAAACCGTTCTGGATATGGGCGGCCAGGATTGCAAGGCAATTAAATGCGACGAAAAAGGTAAGGTAACCGCATTTTTGATGAACGATAAATGCGCGGCCGGAACGGGCCGCGGAATGGAAGTCTTTGCTGATTTGTTATCTATACCCATAGAGCAGATGGGAGAATTATCATTTGCGGTTGATAAAGAACCTGATCCGGTCTCAAGCACCTGTGTTGTTTTTGCCAAATCAGAGGCATTAGGATTGCTTCGTCAGGGTTGGTCAAAAGAAAAGGTTCTTGCCGCTTATTGCTCTGCTATGGCGCACCGCGTTTTTACGCTGCTTGAAAAAGTTGCCGTGGAAAAGGACTTCGTTATCACTGGCGGTATCTCCAAAAATATCGGGGTAGTTAGCCGGATAGAAAAAGAATTAAAGTTGAAGGCTCTTCCCAGGCCGAGTAAGTACGATCCCGCATTAGCAGGGGCGATGGGTGCGGCACTTTTTGCCAAGGCGCTTGTGGAAAAAGAAAAAAGATGAGAGATAAAAGATGATAGGGGGGATGAAGGAAAAGAAATAAAAGAGGGAATATGAAAGACGACCCGTTATTCAAATATCCTGCTTATGTTAAAGCATTAGAATTATTTGATAGGGTATTAGAAGATACCGGAAATTTACTAAATGATATTAGAGGAAGGGAAATAACAAAACAGGTAATCAGGAGCGTTGGTTCAATATCAGCCAACTTCGAAGAAGGATACGGACGAGGTACCTCCAAAGAGTTTTTGCATAGTTTGAGAATATCTAATGGCGAGGCAAGGGAATCCAGGGGCTGGTATTGGAGGGGTAGAAGATTCTTCTCGGAGGAATTAGTAAACAAACGAATGAAAGAGATAGGGGAGGTAATTGCCTTAATTAGTTCCATGATTAGGACGTTACAAAACAAGAAATAAATTTAAACTTTTATCTTTTCTCTCTCATCTTTCATCTTTTAATATATGTTAGCAAACTACGGTTATAAAGACGGTTCGGGTGATTTTTTCATTACCATAGATACGGATAGATGTAATGGATGCGGCAAATGTATTACCGCCTGTCCGGCCGGGGTTTTGGAATTGATTACTGATGAAAGCGATCCTTTTCGTGAACTACCTGTTGTGGCAGTTACCGAAGCCCATCGTAAAAAGATAAAATATTCCTGTGCCCCTTGTAAAACAACTACCGGGACAATGTTTCCCTGCCTTAAAGCATGCGTTTACACTGCTATTGCTCATTCGTGGTAGCACTATCTACAAAAGAATATTAACCTCTCGTTACATTTGGGATAAGCGACTGTAAGTCATTAGATTCCAACAGCCACTAAATAAAAAACCCCCTCCGACTTTTACATCGGAGAGGGTTTTTCGGAATTACCTAAAGTTTACCACTTGGTGCTGAAAATAAGATTAACACTATTGTTGTCAACTTTTACTGCAGTTGGTTCTGTATTCGTAGTGTAGTCTAATTTCAGGGTTGTGTTATCTGTTATTCTGTTACCGCCACCGAAAGAAATACTGGTATATTTACCGAGTGCGCCACCGGTTGCGCCTGATACTGCGAGGTCATCATAGCTATAACGGAAAGCCACATACCATTTTTTATCTACATTGTAGATACCATCAATCATTATATAGGCTTGAGTCAATGGCTTACCAGCAACATCCAGGCTATCAGTGCCGTTTCCATATGCTAATCTGAATACACCCTTAGCATCGCTGAAAAGCGGGGCTTTGGATGGGTCAAATTTAGAAGCGCCTTCTAACAGGTCATAGCGGACGTCTAATTCATAGACTTTACGGGTCCAATTAGATGTTCTGCCTGCGACAGGGCCGTTTAATGTCGGGTCGCCTACGACTAAGGCTGAAGCATTTGCTATGCAAGGCAGCGTGTTTGAACCATAATCAGAAATAGAGAAATACAGCGGCATACTTTTCATTGTTCCTGATACCTTTAAACCATATGCCTTGGCATTGTTGTTATCAGCACCACCGCAACCATTCATCAAAGCCAATGAAGCGCCTAAGATTAACGGTAGGTTTGGAACAAGGTCTTCCTGCTTGAATGTGATACCGATATCATTACCGTTGACATTAGCTGCTGAATTATTTACCAGAGCATTGTCTGCGGCGTTGCTGTTAAATGTTTCCTCGCCGAAATTTATTTTTTGGAGACCAATGACGATTGAAGGATTCACCGGGCTCTTGGTATTGGCTAATTTATTGATTAAATTGTCTACTGAAATATAGGCATAATCAGCGCCATTAGCCGCACCACCGTCAAGGTCTAATCTGATAACACCGCTAACGTCTTCAGCGATTTTGCCAGTTAACTGTATTTTTGCATCCGGTACTGTAAATGAACCGGGGTTTGCTGAACCACCTTTGCCTTGGTCTTGGTAACCAACTGCAAGGCGACCGCTAAGGTCTATTTTGGTTTCTTCGGCAGTCAGTAAGGGCATAGCGATTAAACTTAATACCGCTATTGTAACTAGAAAAGT
>JAZDFP010000393.1:0-2330 GCA_043807745.1 Planctomycetota bacterium | reverse complement strand
GAATTAGAAAAAACGGCACTGGCTTTCAATGGGTTGATTAGTAATGATTATTCTTACAACGAATTAGTTTTGCCAGTATCAGCATCTAAATCTGAAATTGATAATTTATCAGGGATTCTGCGAGAAGAACTTAACGAAAATTCCATTAGATTTTGTGATGCTAAAATCAGAATCGTTGAAGCATCTGAATTTAATAAGGGGATTGGATATTATCAAAACAAAGCCGATTTTCTCTGGGCAATATCGTCGCAACTTATTAAATCTTGTATTGATGAATACCATTCTGATAATATGGTATTTGTTAGAGCCGGCAAGCAGGGCGGTCGAACATATTATGGTCCATATTTGAATGAGTTATTCCCTGATAGAACCATTCAAACTATAACACAGACATTTGATAATTCCTCATATATTATTTTTTTCAACCAAAACAGAATCTTAACATCACGGATTGGCGTCAGTTTTATCAAAGATGGCGATGCCACTGATTTTGTCATTGCTCTTGCCTCAATTTTCTCTAAATATTTCAGGGAACTTTCAATGATAAGATTTAATCGCTTTTTCCAGTCGTTTATGCCGTCTCTTAAACCTACGAGTGGTTATTATGTAGATAGTAAAAGATTCATCAGAAGAATTATGCCGATAATTAATAAATTTGACCTGGATAAAAATAATTTTATTCGTAATAAATAATTATTTTTTGATTGACTAATTAAATAACAATATATCTAATGCGATTTCATTGTCATTATAAAATATTTATTATAGAGAGGAGCCGTATTTATGGCAAAACAGTATCACATCGCATTAAGTCGAGGTGAAGTTGCTTCTAATATTTTACTTTGTGGTGATTATTCAAGAGCAGAAACGATTTCCAAATTCTTTGACCGTATTAAATTAAAAAAACAGAATCGTGAATTTCTTACTTACACAGGTTTTTACAAGGGTATTCCCATCTCAGTTATGGCCACGGGTATTGGGCCGGCTAATACGGAGATTGCTTTAATTGAACTCTCTCAAATTGCTAAAGACCTTACCATTATTCGTGTGGGGTCATGCGGTGGATTACAGAAATATACCTCTTTAGGAAATTTGATTATTTCATCGGCGGCTTTACGACTGGAAAACACCTCTCTATTTTTCGTTCCGGAAGGTTATCCGGCCGTAGCTCATTATGAAGTGATTCTTGCCCTGAAAAAATCTGCTGAAAATCTGAAACAAAAATATCATATTGGGCTAACCGCGACGGCACCCGGATTCTACGGGGCACAGGGACGGCCGGTAAACGGATTCCCGCTTCTTACACCGGATATTACGAAATACTTTGGCAAAATAGGCGTCTTGAACTTTGAGATGGAAACCAGTACTCTTTTGACATTATCTCAATTGAAAAATTATCGGGCAGGTAGTATTTGCACAGTATATGTAGATAGATATAAATATAAGGTTATTAGTAATGCTCATAAAAAACAGGCGGAATTAAATTGTATTAAAACTGCGCTTAATGCAATAGAGTTGCTAAATTGTTAATGAGATTCTGATATATTTTCGGTGGGTAGGTAGCTCAGCGGTAGAGCTCTGGACTGAAAATCCAGGAGTCGCCGGTTCGATCCCGGCCCTGCCCACTTAGAGTCTGTTAAGGCGAAGGCTGTTACAGACTCTTAACCCTGAGGAACAAGAGTGACGAAGGGCTTAAAAAATCTATGGTTCGTCTATATCATTCGTTGTAAGGACGGCTCATTATATACAGGGATAACTAATAATCTCGCTGAGCGGATAGACGAACATAATTCCGGTAAAGGCGCTAAATATACCAGGGCACGAAAGCCTGTAAAGTTAGTTTATCAGGAAAAGTATCCGGATAAATCAACCGCTCGGAAACGAGAAATGGAATTACAGGGCTGGTCTCGGGAGAAAAAGCAGAGATTAGTCGCCGGTTTTCTTCGCCCCCAGACATAACGTCGGGGAACTTAGGATAATCATTATGGTCATTCCTGCTGAAGACAAAATAGCATTCCTAAAAGGTAAAGCCAAGGTTATTCGTCAACATATCATCAAGATGATAAGCCGTGCCGGTTCAGGTCATCCCGGTGGCTCACTCTCGGCTGTTGAGTTAATGGTTGCATTATATTTCCATAAATTAAGAATCAATCCTGAAAATCCTCATTGGTCTGAACGCGACAGATTCTTAATGTCTAAAGGCCACGCCGCACCGGTTTGGTATGCGACTCTTGCCGAAGCCGGCTATTTCCCAATAAAAGAACTTGATTCGTTAAGAAAATTGGGAAGTATCTTACAAGGACACCCGGATATGAAAAGGACGCCGGGAG
>JAZDFP010000392.1:0-5066 GCA_043807745.1 Planctomycetota bacterium | reverse complement strand
ACTTATGACTTATATGAAAATTACAGGAATAAGATTGGGTTTGATAATAAACTTTAATGTTAAACTTCTAAAGAATGGCATAAAGAGAATAATTCTATAATATCTTTGAGTTCTTTGTGCCCTTTGTGGTTAGAAAAGGAGCAGTTATGAAAAAAGTAGTTATTACACACGCTAAACGGACTCCCATCGGTAAATTCTTAGGTGCATTTGCTAATACCACCGCAGTGGATTTAGCCGTTACCGCGGTTAAAGGGGTTTTGGCAGAATCCAAACTTGACCCTAAATTAGTTGAAGAGGTAATTATCGGTAATGCCAGGCAGGCAGGTAATCGGCCTAATCCCGGCAGGCAGGTAAGTTATTTCTCAGGCATCCCGCATGAGACACCCGCATATACGGTCAATAAAGCCTGCGGTTCAGGGCTCAAGGCAATAGTGCATGCATACCAATCTATCGTTTTGGGTGATGCCGAGATTATCGTTGCCGGCGGCACTGAAAATATGTCAAGAGTTCCATTTATGTTAGATAAAGCCCGGATGGGTTATCGGCTTGGTAACTCCAAACTGCTGGATGGTATGTATCACGATGGATTACTTTGTCCTCTTTGTAATCTGATAATGGGCGAGACCGCTGAGAATCTGGTTGCCAAATATAAAATCACTCGTGAAGAACAGGACAATTTTGCTATGTTAAGCCAGCATAAATGCGAACAAGCCCGTAAGAGTAATAGATTCAAAGAAGAGATTGTGCCTGTAATGATAAAGGAAAAAGGCAAGGACGTTCCTTTCTACACTGATGAGAATCCCAGAGATGGCGTGACTATGGAATCACTTGCCAAACTTTCGCCCGTATTTAAGAAAGAGGGCGGTTCGGTTCATCCGGGCAATGCCTGCGGTATTGCGGACAGCGCTGCAGCTGTATTAATAATGTCTGAGGATAAAGCAAATGAATTGGGTTATAAACCGATGGCATATATCACCGGTTACGTATCGGTCGGAGTTGACCCGGCATATATGGGCATTGCGCCCGTACCTGCCATAAGAAAACTGGAACAGAAAACAGGTCAGAAACTGCAGGACTTTGATTTGATAGAACTCAATGAGGCATTTGCCGCACAGGTAATTGCCGCTGATAAGGAATTGCACCTTGATATGAGCAAAATAAATGTCAATGGTGGAGCGATTGCATTAGGACATCCCATTGGTTCTACCGGCGTTCGGATTGTCGTAACACTACTGCACGAGATGCAAAAACGCAACGCCAAAAAGGGATTAGCCACACTCTGTATGTCCGGCGGAATGGGTATGGCTGTGAGTTTCACGAAGTGACCCTGTGGGTCTCGGCGAAGTAAATAGGTAAACGGATTAAGCAGATAAAGCAGATTAAACAAATGATTTTATCTGCTAAATCAGTAAAATCCGCTTAATCTGCTTACTCTTTTTCTTGACTGTAATAAGAGTATCTGTTAGATATATAAACTAAAGGAGTTGGTCAAATGACTAAAGTTCAAGCACTATCGGAAGTTTTCATTACGGCTTTCCGTTCACTTCCCAGGCAACAGAGAATAGATATTTTAGAGGATTTGCTATCTGACAAGAATTTTCACGAGGATATGACTGATATGTTCATTGCCTGGCAAAGGAGGAAGGAAAAACCCATTCCCTACGAATCCGTAAGGAATGAACTTAAAAGGGTTGGCCGTTTATGAACTATCATCTGGCGGTTGTTCCCTCGGCACGCAGGGAGTTGCTGTCCCTACCGGATGATGTCATCAGACGTATAGACCACGTCATAAATCTGATTGCTGAAACACCCAGACCATACGGTTACATAAAACTAAAAGGCGTTAATGCCTATCGTATCAGGGTTGGTAAATACCGGATTATTTACGATATAGATGACAAATTGAAGCGGATTAACATATTAGCCATTGGTCATCGCCGGGAAATCTATCGCTGATTAAGAAAAAACAGCAATGCCAAAAAGGGATTAGCCACGCTCTGTATGTCCGGCGGTATGGGAATGGCGGTAAGTTTTTCGGCGAAATAGCCAGATTAACCACAAAGGTCACAAAGAACACGGAGATAAAACAGGAAAGGGGAAAATATATGTCAACAAGAAAAGAACAAATTCAATCAAAAGCAGTAGAAATATTACAAGATAATCAATCAGGGATAAGATATTCTCAACTAGTTAATACTATCAAAGAAAGTTTTCCAGATATTCCAATAAACACAATTCATGGTAGTGTTTGGAATTTAGATGTGATAAGACCTAATGAAATTTATAAAGCATATAGAGGTTTATTTCGTCATGTATCATTTAGAGAATTACAGGTAACTGATGAAGTAGTTTCTACAACACCTTCTGTTTCTGAAATTTCTGAAGAGGATTTCTACCAGCCATTTGCTGATTATTTGAAGAATGAGTTGGAGGAATGTACAAAGGCAATTAAATTAGGCGGGAATAAGTTTAAAGATAGATGGGGAACACCAGATGTAATTGGAATCAAGAAACCAATGCCTTCTGATATAATTAAACCTGAAGTAATAATTGTTTCTGCAGAAATAAAAACAGATACTTCCGGATTAATCACTGCATTTGGACAGGCTTGTGCTTATAAGATATTTAGTCACAAGGTTTATATAATTGTTCCTAAAAGTTCCAGTGAAGAAGATAAGTCTAGAATAGAATCATTATGTTTAATATTTGGTATAGGTCTAATTTTATTTGATAGTGCTAATATAGAAGTTCCCGAATTTGAAATAAGGGTAAGACCTCTTAAACATGAACCAGATAGTTTTTATGTAAATAAGTACATGAAACTGATAGAAAATGAATTATTTAGTTAGAGGGTAGTGAATTCGGATGACACCATGCTAAATTATTAGGAATTAAATAAGATGTCCCTGGAATTTGTGGTCTGTCCCGTTGCAAAAGGATATTAAATTATGAATTTTAAAGATTGGTGTAAAGAAATTTGTGATTGTATTAAAAATATGACCGCCAAAACAAACGAGCATTCTATAAAACTTTTTTGGTCTAAGCCTTTGGATTATTTAGAAGATTACAATGCAACAGTTAAAAGAGATTTGAATTTACATGTTATTGGCCCAGAAGATCAGGATGGTATAAGTAGAGTAATATCGACGGACAAAGTAATATTTCTACCGCCCCTGTCTAAAAAAGATTTAATAGCTAATTTGGGTCTATATGCTAAAGGTATTGACAGACCGATATCATTTGATGATGCAGGTAACCCATTTCTGTTTTCATTGTTTAACGACTATACACGTGTAAATGAAGAAACACTTTCATTAGATGAAAAGAACCTTCTATCAATGATAAAAAATCATTACGCAAATATATTAAAGAAATTCGATATACTTCGTGATAATTTTGAATCAATGGATAAACAAATTCAAAACCTCACCTCATCGGAAATTAAAGAGTTATTACCGAGTAAATTATTATGTAATTTTGTCGAAATATGTATTGATTATGGAACAGTTGTTGATGCCATTTTCTTATTGGGAATTGAATATGCTTTTGAAGAATATGCAAGTACACCTTTTTCAGATGAGTATGACCGCTACATAAAAGAACTTGCATTTACGAAAAAAGCATTATCAAAAGACCATTTACGCGAAGAATGGAAACGATTCCTCGAAGATAAATATGGAAATCCCCAAGATTTTGAGCCCCCTCTTAATATCGGTCTTTATCAGTGGTATATGAGAGATAAAATGTATTATCATGCTATAGCTGTTTGTGAATTTCTAATGGACCAGATAGTTCAAAACGAAGAGAGGCGTGAGACATTTTATGAAAATGGAATAATTAAAGATCTCATTTATTGCTATAAAGAAATTGGGGATAATAGACGCTCATTATCTCTTGTTTCTGAAATAATAGAAGATTATAAAAGAGGATTGATTAGTTTGGATCCAGATGATTACATAAACTTATGTCTTGAAGAAAATGATCTTCAAGTATTAATAAGCAAAACCACAACATCAGAACGCGAGGGTAATCTACGAAAATATTTAGAAGAATCTAAATTAGAAATACAAAAACTGGAAACGCAAATTGAAGAACTTAATAAACAGATGGAAGTGGCATTACCACTCTCAGAATTAAAAGCATTCCAAGAGGGAACATCTGCCGAACAATACGAGATTCGAGAACAAAGAACAAGGTCAAAATATCAAGAAATATGGGAGAAATTATCTAAATTATCTAAAGAGCAATTAATACACTCTAAGATATTTCTATCTATAAATCTCAATCGGCAAGTAGTTCACACAATGAGCTTGGCATTAGAGTTGGAATTAAGAGATAAAATATTCCCATTACTTAATGACCCAAACCCAACAGCTTGTAAAACATTGGGTGATATTATTTATTTGATTTACAGAGAACAAGCGAATAAAGAATTTTTGAATAATCGAGGAAGATTCTTCCGCAATGGATATGTAAACAAATGTCTTTCTTTAATCAACGAACACAGAAAGCAAGCAGTTCACTCTGACTATCCTGACTATAAGTTTCAAGAATTTCAAGATAAAATAATCAAATCTGGATTCTATAAAAAAATACTTTGTGCGATTATAGCTATTTCTTCTCCGAATACACCTTAAAATAATTTGCTTGGGAATCGGAGGATGCCAAACCTAAAATAGCCCCCGGTTAACCCCATTAGAGATAATTACTCTCTAACGGGGCGAGCCGCCGCAGGATTTCCTATCATCAGTTTTTCTAAAATGGTAAACCTCCGAACTTCTGCAATATAGAGGTCAAGTAGATGGCGTATAGGGGTTGAGTACGTGTGTTATAGAGGTTAAGTATATGGCGTATAGAGGTTAAGTATGCGTGTCATAAAGGTCAAGTAGATGGCGTATAAAGGACAAGTATACGTGTTATAAAGGTCAAGTATGTGGCGTACAGAGGTTGAGTATGCGTGTTATAAAGGTTAAGTAGATAGCGTATAGAGGTCAAGTATGCGTGTTATAGAGGTCAAGTATATGGCGTATAAAGGACAAGTATGCGTGTCGTAGAGGTTAAGTATC
>JAZDFP010000391.1:0-5930 GCA_043807745.1 Planctomycetota bacterium | reverse complement strand
AAAGACGTCCAAGTGGGATAAATGGCGCCGAAGCGCCATGGCGACAAAGGCGCCACTCCGGCGCAAATGAATACGAACACGAACCCGCCTGACCGGACGGGCAGGTGGCACGAATGAGACGAATCACCCACAGGGTGACCCTGTGGGTCACATCCCCCCGCCCGAAGGCGGACGTAAGCACCACGAGTAACAAGAATTAATCCGTAGTATAGGCACCACCGTCATTAAAGGTAGTCAAGGCATTCCATCCGCCCCAGATGAGCATTTTCTGGTTGATATTGTCCCATACGGCTGTATGGCGGGTGCGAGCGATAGGAGCGCCGGTTGCGGTAAGGGACTCCCATATATTCTTCCACGGGTTATAAATTCTACCGTCATTAAAGGCACCTTCCAGAATCCCGGCACCTCCACCCCAAATAATCATCTTACTGCCTGTCCAGACAGCGGTATGATATACCCTGCCTGAAGGGGCACCTGTAGTAGAACAAGCCGTCCAAGTATTAGAAAGCGGGTCGTAAATTCCACCGCTATTAAAATACTGCTCGCCGTCAGTTCCACCCCAGACAATCATTTTATTACGCCAGGATTCACTACCCGGACCTGTCCATATGACAGTATGATTATAACGACCTGAAGGAGCATTAAGAGTTGAAATTGGTTCCGTTATCCAATAGTCGGTCGTTGGAGAATACGTTCCTCCGGTATTTGAGCCGCCATCACCACCCCAGACAATCATTATTCCACCTGTCCATATGGCAGAGTGAGATCTCCTCACAGAAGGCGCACCAGTCCCGTCATTGAGATTGGGAAGCACACTCCATGAATTAGTAAGAGGGTCATAGACTCCTCCTGTATTAAGTTTGGTTCTTGTCGTGATACCTGTGGCGGACATCCTTATTTTTTCACCACCCCAAATAATCATTCTACTGCCTGTCCAGATAGCCGTATGATTAATACGGTCTTCAGGGGTATTGACTGTTGTGATTGATTGCCACGTATTCGTTGCCGGGTTATAACGAGCACCATTCAGTGCAGTAACTCTATAAAGAGAAGGGATGGTATTAGTAGGCGGGTCAGACCATTCAATAGCAATAGGAACGAGTAGTTGTCCGCCCCAGACGAGCATTTCACTGCCGGTCCAGACAGCCGTATGTCCAATCCGTGCAGAAGGAGCACTGGTAGTAGTAATTTGTTGTGTCCATGTGTTAATAGTCGGAGAATATACGCCGCCATCTTGTAAGAAGTTACCACCGCCATAAATAATCATTCCATAGCCATCTGCCTGCAGTGCTGTATGTTCTATGCGTGCTGACGGCGCGCCTGTAGTCGTAATGGCAACCCAAGTATCCAGTGTAACGCCGACATTACGCGTGGTAGCGGATATCTCATTAGAATAATTACTTACTCCGATATAATTATATGCTTGTACCCGATAGTAATAAGTCGTGTTAGCCGTTAATCCCGTATCGGTATAAACAGTGGCATTGGCAGTGACTGTTGCAACTAAGGTGTAGGTGATAGAAGTTGGCGTTATGGTTTCCACATGAAAACCGATTTCGGTATTTGAATTATCGTCCCATGAAAGGATGATGGTGGAATCGGATATAGATCTAAGGGTTAATTGGGTAGGAGCGGCTGGAATTAAACTGCTGCTTCCACTGGAGGTGTTATTATTATTACATCCTCCTGCTACAATAAAACAAATACCAAGTAAAAGAAGCACAGAGTATAAAATAAAATGTTCAAGTTTAAGTTGTTTTATACTTTGTATCGTTAGTTTTAAATTTACCATAAGATACCTCCATTCAATTATTAATTTATTTTTATCTATTAAGGTTTTATAATCTTTTCAATAAGATATTGTCAAGAAAAATAGCCACAGATTTCATAAATTAAATCCGTGTCCTTCGTTCATCTGGATAAATAATCTATGGCTTTATTTGGATTCCTCTTTTTTATCGGATGCAGCCTTTTTACTGCTACCCTGTGCCATAGGCACCTGCCCGACCGTCAGGCGGGGATCCGCCTCTGGCGGATAGTATCAAAGACAAGGGCAGCGGCACCGAGAATCCCGGCATTTTCGCCTAATTTGGCAGGAACAATCCGCAGAACACGAAAAGGATGCATCATAACATTAGTTTTTACTATATTACTAATAGGTTGGAAAATAATTTTTCCTGCTTGTGCTATTCCTCCGCCAATCACAATTATTTCAGGGTCAAATATATTGACCAGTGATGCTATTGCATACCCCAAATAGCAGGCGGTTTGATAAACTACTTTACGGGCAATTTTATTGCCTCTACGTGCGGCATCAAATACTGTTTTAGCTGTAATCTGAAAAGATACTGTAGAAATCGTTTTCGGTTTAATAAATTCACGCACAATAGCAGGTGCGCCAACTAACGCTTCTAAACAGCCACGGCTTCCACAACTGCATAATGGGCCACCTGCCCGACTGCCAGCCCGACAGGACACCCGGTCTGGCGGGGATTTCCGGTCAGGCGGGTCTGACTTAATCTTCATATGCCCGATTTCACCGGCATAGAAATGAGAGCCATGATAAATCTTATCATTAATAATGATTCCGCCGCCTACGCCGGTTCCCAAAGTAAGACAGATAAAATTACGGTTATTTTTCCCTGCGCCCCAGTATTTTTCACCCCAAGCAGCCAAATTGGCATCATTATCTATTAGAACAGGTATTTTAAAAGTGGTTTCAAGTGCTTGTTTTATTTTTGTTCCTTTCCAGCCGATAAGATTAGGAGAATCAGCAAGAACTACACCGTTTCTAACATCAACAGAACCCGGACAGGATATACCGATACCAATGATAGAATTAAGTTTTGTTGGGCGGTTATAAATGACTTCTTTAATTAATTGCTCAATTATAAGAAGTCCTTTTTTTCCATCCGGAGGTTTGAGGAAAGAAATGACTTTTTTAGTTATGATTTTACCTTTTGGATTAACAAGTGCAGCAGAGATATGACTACCGCCAATATCAACACCGATTGATAGATTTGTCATTTTATTGTTTACTACCTACTCGAACCGTCCGAACGGTTCGTCCAGCGAACCGTCAGGCGGGTTCTTTGATAGCCAATAACGAATAGCGATTTACGATGCTTCCCGTGCCGGTTCAAAAGAAGGTGTCTTACCCGTTTTACCGCATTTGTCAAGAAGAGAAGCCCACTCTTTATCCACACTTTCCTGGATTTTGGTAATAATAGACTGGTATTCAGGTTTCTGAAATAGGTGTTTAAAGCGCCCCTGAGGTTTTAGCCATTCTGTAATAGGCTTTTTCTCCTTTGGGGTATAATTGAGACGCCAGATTCCATTTTCTATTTCGTAAAGAGGCCAATAGCAGGTATCAGCAGCAATCCGGGCTAATTTCAATGATTCTTTCATCTCACTGCGCCAGCCCCTGTGACAGGGTGAAAGGATATTAATAAAACTCGGTCCATCAACTGCGAGTGCTTTCTGAACCTTTGTCATCAAATCCCGCCAGTGAGCAGGTGTAGTCTGGGCAACATAGGGGATATTGTGTGCGGCAACAATAGCAGTCAGGTCTTTACGGAAAACATTTTTACCATAACTGACTGTGCCTGCAGGTGAGGTTGTAGTAGAGGCACCTAAAGGTGTTGCACCTGAACGCTGGATACCCGTATTCATATATGCTTCATTATTATAGCAGATATAAAGGAAACGATGACCTCGTTCTAATGCACCCGAAAGAGATTGCAACCCGATATCATAAGTTCCGCCGTCACCGCCCATAGCAATAAATTTAATGTTCTTGTTAATCTTACCCTGTCGTTTTAATGACTTATAGGCGGCTTCTACTCCGCAGATTGTTGCGGCTGAATTCTCAAAGGCGCTGTGAATCCAATTGCATTTCCAGGTGGTATAAGGATAAGTTGCGGTTGCAACATATACGCAACCAGTAGCCGTAGCAATAACCACCGGGTCGTCGGTTGCCAGCATAATCTGACGCATCGTTGTTGCCGCGCCGCAACCGGCACACAACCTATGACCTGAAACGAATAATTCTTCTTTCTTGGACAGTTCTTTTAGACTTATAGCCATATTTTGCTCCTTTATATTATTCTCTAACTGACAGGTAATCAAATACCTTATCAATCTTGCCTGTTTTACTAATCGCAATTAATTTCTGGTAGACCTTATGAATATCTTCCAATCTAATATCTCGTCCACCCAACCCGTATACATAGTTAATCATCAGGGGTGGTTTATTGATTCCGTATAGAGCGGCTTTGACCTCTGTGAATGTAGGAGTGCTTCCGGCACCAAAAGCATCCACGCGGTCTAAAACCGCAATTGCCTTAAGATGTTTCAGGGCGTCTCTGATTTCATTTGCCGGGAATGGGCGGAAAATCCTGGGCTTTAGGACACCGGCTTTTATCCCCTTTTCCCGCAGTTCATTAACCACCATCTTTGCGACACCAGCCCCTGAATTAATAATCACGATACCATACTCGGCATCATCCAGACGGTATGATTCAAATAACCCGTAACGCCTTCCGGAAATCCGGGCAAACTCATTTGCTACCTCTAATATCTTGGCTTTACTATTCATCAGCGCCTCGGAATGCTGTCTTTTATGTTCTGTATAATAATCAGGCAGGGCACAGGCACCGATAGTTATAGGATTGGTTACATTCAATAAATAATTTGCTGGTTGGTATTCACCCACGAACTTTTTAATAGCCTCGTCATCCATCAACTCCACGCGTTCTACGGCATGGCTGATGATAAAACCATCCATGCAAACCATCACCGGTAAACGAATGGATTTATCTTCTCCGATTTTGATTGCCTGAATTAAATTGTCATAAACCTCCTGAGCATTTTCGGAATAAATCTGAATCCAGCCGGTATCCCGGCCGCCCATGGCATCATCGTGGCTGCAATGGATATTAAGCGGAGCGCTAAAAGCACGGTTAACCACAGTCATAATCACCGGAGCGCGTAATCCCGCGGCGATTGGCAGCATCTCCCACATCAGCGCAAATCCGGCCGATGAAGTTGCCGTCATTGTCCGCGCACCTGCGGCTGAAGCACCTATACAGGCGCTCATCGCGCTATGCTCACTTTCTACCGGAATATATTCCGTTTTAACTCTGCCATTAGCCACGAAATCAGCGAACTCCTCTGCCAGTTCGGTTTGCGGGGTAATCGGATATGCGGCGACAACATCAGGATTTATCTGACGCATTGCCTCAGCCACTGCATTATTACCCGTCATTGCAGCAATTCTCGGCATTTTAATCCTCCTTCTTTTCTTCTACCATCTGTATGGCTTTGCCTTTCACAGGGCATTCTTCAGCACAAATTCCACAACCTTTGCAATACTTCAGGTCAATATCTACAATTTTGCCGTCTTTTACTTTGATGCATCCTTCAGGGCAGTAAATCCAGCAGATGAGACAATCAGAGCATTTTTCAGTATCGCGGACAGGTTTATAATTACGCCAGCCGCCGGTCTCGTATTCCATACTGCTACCCGGTTTATCTATGACTGAACCTATAGGCATCTCGTGTCGATTCATTAGTTTCTTCATCTTATTCTCCTTTTATTTCATCGTATCCTCTTTTTATTGCAATAATATTGCCTTCCACGACTTTAGGTGAAAACTTATCGCCAAAAGAATGTTTAATATCATTCAGCAAACCGTCTAATTTGACTATACCGCCGGTAGCCTTGACAATTGCACCCATTATCGGCGTATTGGGCATCGGTCTGCCCAGTGCGTCTACGGAAATACCTGTGGCATCTACTGTGTAAACCTTGCCGGTATCAAGTTTTAGTTTACTGCGCAATTCCGATGGCGGCTGCATCGTATTGACGATGATAATACCGTCTTTATTAAGACCTTCGGCAACATCAATAGTTTTCATCAGTGAAGAGT
>JAZDFP010000390.1:0-2083 GCA_043807745.1 Planctomycetota bacterium | reverse complement strand
CAATACCAAAATGGAATTATTAGAGGACATCACTGATATTCGTAAGTTGGATAAGCTTGATTACCTGTGGATAGATGGTGCGAGTAGGTTGTCAGATATATCGCCAGTATTTGAAAACAGAACAATTACCAACCTGCGCTTAGAAAATATTCCGAATTTGAAAAAAGTCGATATTTCCCAAATGAAGAACCTGATAGCGCTCAAAATAAACGCATGCAATCTAAGTGATACTTCATTTTTACTTGATCATCAAAAAAGACTAACGGTTCTTTTATTAGAAAACAACCCAATAAAGCATGTGGATGGTTTGGCAGAAGCTCTTATTCCTGCCGCAGAAATGAAAACGCAGATGCCGCCCCCTGACGCTCCTCCTGAATATCCACTGACTATCGATGTGAAAAGTATAGAAACGATCACAGAGGCAGATTACAGTTATCTGAAAGAAATTGGTTATTACGATATGAAAAAATTAGATGAGGGGATTAAAGAAGGTAAAATCAAGGTTGTTAAGTAATGAAAGGAACTATCGTTGATACGGCGTAATTTTTCAGAAAGAAAAGGATGGTATTTGATGAATGACTAGAGTTTTAATGTGAACTCTACATAGTTGACTATCATTGAGTTCAGAAATATCAAGGAATAAAGGCTGCGATATTTGTCATTAATATTGCGTATGCAATATAATAAATGTAGGAGGTTTACTATGCGGACATTTATTAAACTTGTTCTGTGTGTTTTGGTTTCTCTTTTCATTTGTGTTTCATGTGTCTCAAGCCCTTCAGGGACTACAAGCACATCAAACCAAGCAAAACCAGTACAGAAACAAGAGTTTCTCATTTTCATGAATACGACTGAGACACCCGAACATAAGGATGTTGCAAGTATCTCGATTGAAAAAGGGAAAAACAATGGAATGGCTTCTTACATAGTTGATAGATACACGGGAACAAAACAGATTCTTCTTGTAATGGAATTCGGTAAATATTCTATTGTTGATGGAGTTATCACTATTGTTGCTGGAAAATATAATTTCACTGGTCAGATAAGCGAAGACAAAATTATAATAAATGATGTGGTTTACACATTGTACCAAGAAAAAGAAAAATCATAAAATTAGTTCTAGGTCATTATGGATTATGACAATGGAGTTTTAGTAATTTCATGTAATCTTCCCGCCCCCAAATGCCCGCCTACGATCCGGCCGCGCCGGATCGTGGCTTGAAATGTAAAGACGCCACGTCCGTGTGGCGCTTGATTCTGGCGGGCACTTCGTCAACGCCGACCTTGAATGCAATCCGCCTCCTGCGGACAGCATTCAAGGCCGAGCGTTGACGTGAAGGGTGGCGGGAGATTAACGGATTAGTTTTTGACACGGCGACCAGGGTGTTAAAACGCGGAAAGAAAGCGCTAGTGTTGACATTCCGATATCAAAATGACGATGATTTATGCTTGTGGTAACAATCGCAGGGTATTAACGTTCTTGACTCGGTAGATGGATTTCGAGCTAAGGACGCCAAAACACCGCATGTTATGCGGATACGTCTAATTGTCGTTGGGCGAAATAAGGGCGCCAGAAATATTTATTTCAATTTAAGGAGGAAATTATGGAAATTAAAAAAGAATTATTCCCTGGCATTTATGAAATTACAAGACCTGATAATTCAAAAATTATAACAGGTGAGGGTTGGGCAACGCATATTCATCAAGGTCCCGATTGGTTTAATATCAAAGTTGAAAAAACCGGTGAAACATTTAAAGGAATACCGAGCTTTAATAGCATGGTAGATAATTATCTTCCAGATTGGATGAAGAAATGAAAGGAGGTATGTTATGGCTTTAGATGACTATTTTAAAGGTTTTAAGGATGGCTTAAAAATTAACAATGACCTTGATAATTGGCAAGAAGGGCCACACTGGGACATTATAGCTGATCTGAGAAATGACATCGGAGGAATAGATAAAATGAGAATTGATAATAAAGGTAATGTCATTAGTGGTGAAACCCAAATAGGTAAATTGAAATTACCTTGGTAGTGAAAAAGAATACGGCGCCCTTACTATCGCCCAACAGCGAGTACCCGGC
>JAZDFP010000389.1:0-2417 GCA_043807745.1 Planctomycetota bacterium | reverse complement strand
CCCTCGACTGCGCTCGGGGCAGGCACGTCACAAAGTCACCCCCTCGACTGCGCTCGGGGCAGGCAAGTCACCAGTAAAGAAATTTATAATAGATAAGCAGGCGGATGGCTTAGATAACCTCTTAGTGGAATGGTTGAGCGAATTATTATTTTTATTTAACACTAAAAATGTAGTTTTTGAAAAATTTAAGATTAATAAAATAGACCAGAAGCATTTGGCAGCCCAGGCTAGCGGCAGAAGCTTAAAAAATTATAAGATTACCACCGAGATTAAGGCAGTTACTTATCATATGCTGGAGGTAAAGAAAAAAGGTAAATTTTGGCAAGGCCAAATAATATTTGATACTTGAACGCGGATGACCGCGGATTTTTAAGCGGATTAGCGCGGATAGAGAATTATCTATGGGCAATAAAACCTGGCAAGGTCCGTTAGAAAAAATAGATGAACAGCGTTGGCGTATTCCAAAAAGTTATAAGCCGGGAATGCGTGTCGACGGTATTATCTATGCCGATGAAAAACTCATAAAAGATATCCGCAATGACCAGGCAGCAGAGCAGGTAGCTAATGTAGCGTTTTTACCGGGCATTGTAAATTATTCTCTGGGTATGCCGGATATCCACTGGGGCTATGGTTTTCCTATCGGCGGCGTGGCGGCTATGGATATCGAGGAGGGCGGAGTAATTTCCCCCGGAGGAGTTGGATACGATATCAATTGTGGGGTGAGATTAGTTCGTTCAAATTTAACGTTTGAAGACATGAAAGACAGGTTAGAGCTTCTGGTAACCTCTCTTTTCAGGGATATTCCTACCGGTGTAGGCTCAAGGGGCGATATCCGGGTGAAGCAAAAAGAAGAGCGCGAAATTATGGTTAAAGGCGCACGTTGGGCAGTGGAAAAAGGCTTTGGCACCGAGGAGGATTTAAATCATACTGAGGAAGAGGGTCAGATGCAGGGCGCAGACCCGGGTATGGTATCCGAACGGGCCTTTACCAGAGGCAAGGACCAATCCGGTACGCTTGGCTCGGGCAACCATTTTTTAGAGGTACAGGTTGTAGAGGATATTTTCGACAGATATGCTGCGAACCGGCTGAATATTTTTCAAAACCAGATTACGGTAATGATCCATTCCGGTTCGCGCGGTTTCGGCTATCAAGTTTGTGATGATTATATTAAAAAACTAATGCCGGCACTTACGAAATATAACATCAATGTTCCGGATAGACAGCTGGTATGTGCTCCGGTGGAATCTGTGGAGGGCAAGGAATATCTGGCGGCAATGAAGTGTGCGGCAAATTATGCCTGGGCAAACCGGCAGTGTTTGATGCACTTAGTACGCAAGGTTTTTGAAAAGGTGTTTGGCAAATCTTATGGTGGTTTAGGCATGAATCTTGTCTATGATGTGGCGCATAACATTGCCAAAATAGAGACTCATAAAATCGGCAATAAAGAAAAGAAACTCTGCGTACACCGCAAAGGTGCAACCCGCGCTTTTGGCCCCGGGCATCCTGCATTGGGCGCTGAATTTAAGGATATCGGTCAGCCGGTGATTATCCCCGGAGATATGGGCAGGAATTCTTATCTATTATTAGGAACGCAAAAAGCGGTTGCTGAAACTTTTGGTTCAAGCTGCCACGGAGCAGGAAGGCTTAAAAGCCGGCACGAGGCAATGAGAGACTATAATCCCAGTGAGTTAGTAAAGGAGTTAAAAAGCAAGGGTATCGTTGTTATGGCTGCAAGCCGTGGAACGCTTACCGAAGAAGCGCCGGGTGCTTATAAAAATGTAAATGATGTAGTGGATGTTGTAGATAAGGCGGGTATTGCAAAAAAAGTTTGCAGGATGCGACCTCTTGGGGTTATTAAAGGTTAGTGGGAGTCCCGAGCGATAGCAGAAGGAGGTAGGGATGAAAAAGCTAATATGTTTTTTGTTATTATTAACGATTCCTATTGTTGTATATTCCGAAGAAATAATAAGGGAAACTAAATTCAAATTCGGAGTCGTTGAGCGGATTTATTACTCTGGCGGTAAAGAGATTGCTAGTCAGAAAATTGTTAATGGAGATGTCGTAGAAGCAAGAGGTAAAGTTCCCGATGGGATTATTAAAGAATATTACCCTAACGGGAAGGTTCAATTTGAAGATAATTACAAAAATGGCACACAGAACGGCTTAAGCAGAAGACATTATGAAACTGGTCAGTTAATGGTTGAATCTGAATATATAGATGGCAAGATGAATGGTATATCCAAAGGATATTATGAGAATGGACAGTTAAAGTCAGTTGTAAATTTCAAGAATAATTTACAGGATGGGCAAACAAAAGGATATTCAAATAACGGGGATTTACAATTAGAGGCAAATTTCAAGAATGGCAAAAAAGATGGAATATTTAAAAGTTATGGTGGAGGTGGATGGTTACAGGC
>JAZDFP010000388.1:0-2154 GCA_043807745.1 Planctomycetota bacterium | reverse complement strand
TATTGCAATTACCCAGTATCCTACAAGTGGTTCATTTTGGGGGCCGGCTTTTAAAATTATTGATAGCAAAAAACAAGAGGTTTTTCAACCTCACATGTTAGATGCTACATTTTTCCCAGGCGATGACGAGGATTTTATTGTTCTGATAAAACCAGAGCATACCTACAAAGATTATGAGGTTTATGAATGGCCCTACCCTTATAAGACTATGAAAGAGGTGCTCAGGGAGGAGATTCTCAATCGCACTGATAAGGAAGCGTTCTACACAAACTCACCGGCACTGTCTTTTGAATGGGGTTCAGGAACTTATGTATGGGAATATGCACGATATTATTTCTTTAATACCCGTAAGATTAAACAACGCTTCTGGGAAGGGGAATTAAAAGGTCAGATGACTATCCAAATAGAATAAAAGGTTCTGCCGGAGTGCCGAGAGGGACACTTTCCATCGGCTGAATATGTCTATTTTGCTGGGGTGTAAAGCATGGTTTATATAAAATAGGGTAATTCGGGGGACGTCCTAATTTATAATTCTTAATTATTAATCCCGACAAATACTGTCCCCGAAATAAATTCGGGACAGGCGGGATAACCGGCTGTCCCTAACGGGACTTCCTGCGGTCGTAACTCATTCGGAATCGATAAATTTTCCGACATACCGTAATCATTTATAATCCGATACGGTCTCTGTTGATAACCCTCGGCACTCCTTATATACTGTATGTTTTAGTAAGTTTACAAGAGGTGTCGTTTGTTTTGATTAAAAATGCCGTCTGTTTATATTAAAGATAGCACTCCTTTTGACTATTTGGGTGAGTGGTAGAGGCGAGGGGGGGTGGGTATCTCCCCCCCTGCCAATTGATGGATACGATTTTAAAGGGGTTATGACAATGAGTGTAAGGTAAATAAGACACTTTTTCGTGGTTTTTAGAGGGCTGAAATAATAGCCACAGAGACACACTCGCCTCGTTGTCCTTTCGGGCAACCCAGACAGAGTGGCGAAGCGGGGAGTTCACAGGGATAATTCTTTGTGTCCTTTGTGTCTTTGTGGTGTAACTGAGCTTACTTATTCGGAATCAGGCAGAGAAATTTCAAGACATTATTACCGGTATTCCTGAATTGATGAATCTTATCTGCTGGAACATAGACTACATAACCTGTCTTAAAAGGATTCTTAGTATTCTCATAGACGAGTTCGCCTTGGCCTTCCAAGATAAATACTTCGTGTTCGTTGGGATGGGTATGAAGAGGGGTATGGCCGTTTTTCTCTAATTCAAACAGCCGCATAGCAAAATTAGGCGCTTCCTTTTGGGAAATCAGCCAACGCATATTAACGCCTGAAGCGCCTTCAACCGGTACCGGCCGCGATTCAATCTCTTTATAATCTTTAACTTTCATATAATATCCTTTCGATAAAGGGAAATTTGCCACCAAGACACTAAGGCACGAACCTGCCTGACGGCGGGCAGGGAAAACAACCCGTTAATTTCTTTTTGGTGTTCCCGCAAGGCGGGATGTCTTCATGGTCCCGCCAAGGCGGGATTACGAAGTTTTATTGAGTACTTTACGAGCCAGATTTGCGCGTTTTTCTGCTAATTCCAATGTCTCTTCCTCATAGCGAATGGCATTAGTTGAACAGACCTTAACACATTTGGGGTCACCGGAACATAAATCACATTTAATAATATCATTATGATGAACCGTAATGGCAGCATACGGACAGATAGTGGCGCAAAATCGGCATTTAATACATTTGGTCTGGTCATATTTGACCACACCACCATTTTCACGGGAATATGCATTCTGAGGGCAGAATTTCAGACACAAAGCATCTTCACATTGCATACAAATTAACGGATATTCCAGACGCTCAAACTCATCACGCACGACACTTATTGCCGCTTTCTTGGGATTACATTCACCGAATTTGGTCAGGGAGCAAGCCAGCGAACATTCCCTGCAACCCGTGCATAATTCAGGATATAAATATAAGTATTTCATAGAATTCTAATCTTAAACCACAGATGCACACAGATAAACACTGATTATCAAATATTTCTATATGCATCTGTGTTAATCTATGGTTACATTCCTCTTACCTCTTTTATCCAGCCGCCGCCCAGGACAGTATCGTTCTGATAAAATACTGCGGCT
>JAZDFP010000387.1:0-2752 GCA_043807745.1 Planctomycetota bacterium | reverse complement strand
TTTCACCCCGTTAGAGATAGCCCACTGGGCGTTTGAATTATTATTAATTGTAGTAAACATAAATATCACCACTTTTAATCATACGATATTAATTATCACCCCTTAATCATCTCTAACGGGGTTTCATAATCATTATTAAATCATAATCTTTCTGAAAATTCCACCTAAATAAGGAAAATCTTTATAACTCACTCTCAATCTAAAGAATAATAATTACCGAACTAAATCATCCTCCTATGCTCTGCGAAGCGCTACGCATAGCACGAGTCAATCTTTTAATAAATCTACTTGACCTAAATTACTTTATCGTATAAAATGCCAACAAATAGTTTACTTCGCCGTCCTGCAAATAAATAAATGTATCATACAACTTAAGAAAATAAAGGAGAACTACGATGAAAAGATATTTTATAAAATTGATAAACACCTTTAGATTGATACTCACTATGAGTATAACTATATTGATTAGTTGCCATAGTATTCCGGAGCATAATGAATTATTATCTATTCAAAATAAACAAATCAAGGTAAACGTGGAACGTCACGGCACTATGGTCAAGGAATCTATTTTAATCCGTTTAGAAGATAATTGGGTCCCTGTTTTGGGTGCCGATGAATTCGCATCATCTGCGCAAGGCTATATCCCTTCAGCCGATGACATCATTCTATTTGATATGGAAAACGGTAATGATGGGAAATGGGTTTTAACCGAAGGGAATTTACCATATGCTTTTACCAAGTCGCGGCGCACTGACTTCAGCCAAGTAGGTAATGGATTCATTGGTACCACCGAGATGCCTGATAACAAATACGACGACCAAATGACCGGTGTACTGGAATCCGCTTCTTTTAAAGTAACAAAAGATTACTTAACAATGCTGGTCTCCGGTGGCAATCACAAAAACCAGACTTATGTTGCTATTATTGATAACCAAACCAAGGAAGAAATTATTCAATTCTATGGTGAAAACACGGAAAAATTCCGTCGTGTCAGGTGTGATGTTTCTGCATATAAAGGAAAGGAATTATTTATCCGAGTAGTTGACCGTAATAATGGTAGGTGGGGGCATATCAATTTGGATGATGTAGTTATGACTGATACTCCACCGCCCGGGGTTTTTGACCCGCCCTACCGTTTCCAGATTACAGATATCCAATCATCCCGGGAAGGAACCGCAGATGCAATACGTATTACCGGAAGATGTAAATTAGGCAAAGTCATACGAGAACTCCGCACTGATGCAGAAGAGGATATTATCAATGTCCATACTACTTTCCATCCTGAGAATGGTTATCTTATCCAATCTATTGAAGACCGGCTTGATTTTCTTGCGGAGCGACAGCAGAGTCCCGCCCCAAGCGGGGCAGAGCGACATACGGATAATAATCCTTTAAGTGGTCCATTAGACTTTGTCTGGAGCCAGGGGATTAAGGCGCGGGTAGATAATATCAATGCTCATTGGCTCTTCAAATCGCCAGTCGTAATGCTACAGCAAGGAAAAGCCTTTGCGGCGCTTGTTCCTGATATTGATTCGCTCACACGCGAAAGCCTATTAACCGCACCACTTGCACTTGATTTGGATGTCACCCAGTGGGTCACACAACAAACAAAACCATGGCTATCCTGTGGAATAGTCCCTGTAACTCCCTGGAGTCATAGTTATTTTATTCGCTCCGGTTCGGTTATAGAAAATAAACCGGGCAAACCTATAGAATATGCCTATCGGATTATTGCCTCGGCTCAACCCGAATTCCAGGGCTATCGCCGTATCGTCCGTTTCCTGTGGGCAAAATACGGACAGCACCATTTCAAAGAAACCATTGATTTACAACGTAATGTAAAACAAAAAGAACTATATCTTTTTGATGATTGGCGCCGTGAGGCATGGCAGCGATACGCTAATGAAGTCTATCGCGAATTTGATTATGATGGCACGCCATGCGCTGTGCTCGTCAGTTCCCGCAATAAGTGGGCTAATAAAGTCGGGACCAATGAAGATGCATGGTTCAATCACTGGTTCCAGACACTTCGGACAGCTTACGGCTGGTATCGTTACGGTCGGCGAACCAATAATACCGAAATGATGACCAGAGCCGAACGTATTCTTAATCTGGCATTAAAAGCCCCCCAGCAAAAAGAAGGTGTTTTTCCCACCATATATTATCGCGAGACTGATGGAAGCCACCATTGGGTTATTGAAGACGGTTGGGCTGGCTTCACTGATTACTATCATACCTTTGATATGTCATGGACCGCTTACTGGATGTTATGTTGGGCAAGAGACCTACTGCCTGAACGGAAGAACGAGATTTTAACATACTGCCGGTCATATGCCGAATTTCTGGTTAAAAACCAGATTGTCTCTGGTTGCATTCCCTCGTGGTATGATAAAGACTTAAAACCTAAAACCGAGTTTAATGAATTCAATGCCGAGACCTCCTGTTCAGCGCTCTTTCTGGCTGAACTTTATACGATGACAAAAGAACAAAAGTATCTTGATGTTGCTCAACGTGCGATGGATTTCGTTACAAGAGAAGTTTTACCCCGTCATCGCTGGTACGATTTTGAAACTTTTCTCTCGTGCGCCAGGAAACCACTTAACTTCTACGATTCCTGGACAGCACAATATCCTCAGAACTGGCTCTCTATCAACCAGGCGGCTATGGCTTATCTACGACTGTATCAAATTAACGGAGACAACAAATATCTGGATTTAGGCACCCGGGTGTGTGATTACCAAGCCTTATACCA
>JAZDFP010000386.1:0-2492 GCA_043807745.1 Planctomycetota bacterium | reverse complement strand
TTCGCTTGATAATCTTCTTAAAGAACTGAAAATAAGCAAACCCGAAGGCGTTTTTATATTAACGGTCAATCCACAATCACCTGCCGCTGAAGCCAAACTCCAGGAAGGCGATATCGTATTGGAATATAATAACCAGAAGGTGAATTCGCCCGATGAATTGGTTAATCTTATCAATAAATCCGGCGTTGGCGATAGTGTTGAGATTATAATACTCCGCGACGGTAAAAGGAAATCGGTCAAAGTAACTATCAGCGAAAGGAAGTAAGCAATATAAAACTTCTCTCTACTATCCCTCGACTTCGCTCGGGATTTAGCTAATGGTGAGCTTGCCGAACCATAATCACTTGCACACCATATAGAATAAACATTTTTTAGACATCTCTTAATGGTAAAGTTATAATAAATCTCTGGTTTCATCTTTTAGCTATAGTGGTTATTAATCAAAAGTTTGCATAGTCTGTCATTCCTGCAAAAGCAGGAATCCAGACCCGCCTGACCGGATGGGCAAGTAACCTAATACTGGATTCCCGTTTACACGGGAATGACAATGAAGAAGAATGAGAACTTTCGGTTAATAGCTACCTAAACGTTACAATTAACACGGCTACTATTGTAGATTTATGAAAAGATTTGTTTTTGTTTTGTTCTGGCTTAGTTGTTTTCTTATAGGAAGTAATTTTTTATTCGCCGATACTGATTGGCAGGTATTAAAAACAGAACATTTTGAGATATTCTATAAATCAGGTTATGACCCACAGGGTCACCCGGTGGGTGAGGCAAAGGCAAAAGAATGTCTTATTGTTTTAGAAGCATATCGTAATAATATAAAAAGACTCACCGGTTGTGAGATTCCTAAACTGCGGGTAGTAATAGAAGATGTCGGCACGATGTCTAACGCCTCTGCTAACCTGATAACCCCTAACATTCATATCTATACCTATCCGCCCAGCGGTATGCCGGGCGGCATAGGATTTGTAGAAAACTGGTGGCGGCAGGCAGGAACACACGAATCTATCCATATAGCGACACTTAATCAAACAAGAGGAATTCCCAAGATATTCACGACTTTATTTGGTAATTATTTTTCTCCTAATCTGGTAGTGCCGGGATGGATTATGGAAGGCGTTACTGTTTCAGGTGAATCACAACTATCACCATACGAAGGACGAATTAATGACGGCTTTTACGATGCAGTTCTTCAGGCATACACCGACAAACACCCATTCCCATCGCTTCTTGATATGACCTATAACCCGTTAAATTTCCCGGGCATTGTAGGTGGTCCCTATTTTTATGGCGGTCTTTTTCTGAATTATCTCCGCGATAAATATGGGCAGGATAAGTTAAACGAGTTCTTTAACAATCAGGGTGGTTTATTCTTCGGATGGTTGCTTGGTTGGCTGGTTCCATATGTTGGAATAGATGACGCCGCTAAAATGACCTATGACAAGTCTTTTAATGAACTTCTTACCGAATGGGAAAATTACTATATGTCTCATAGGAAACCATTTGCCATAGATGGTACTCCGCTTACATCGGACAAATTAACTATATATTCAAACCTTTTCACAGATGATAACTATCTTTATTATGTGAAAGAATATTACAAGAAAGCCGGGGCATATAATACCTATGTATTTGAAAAGATTATGCGGTATGATATGATAGCCCGGAAAGAACAGGAAGTAGTCGATACCACATCGTATTTTTCCACAACTCCGCAGATAGTTAATAATCAACTATATTACAGCACTTTAGAGTATAAAAGAGGTTTTGCTAATTCTACAAACCTTGGATTCGGCTATATTTCTAATCTCCATTGTAAAAACCTTAATACAAGAAAAGATAGGATTATCCTTAGCGATAAAATACGCTCATTTCTCGTGCTGAAAGATAACCGGATTCTATATACCAAAGACCGTAAAGATAAATTCGGCTCTGAAATATGGCTATTTGACACACAGACCGGACAAAAACAACTACTCTCGGAATCTGACTACCTCATAGACCAGATGGTATCAGATGGTAATTATATTGTGGTTTGTGCCCGAACTGACTGGAAGAATTGGGGAATTTATTTATTTGATTTGAATACTTTATCATTTAAGGAAATAATTAATACCCCTTATGCCGAAACTACGCCATCAATCAATAATAATAAAATATTCTTTGTCGCTAATTATGATAAAACTTATCGTATCTATGCATACGATTTAACGAACAAGAAATTATATCAGATAACTACCGGCAGTTATGCCCATTTTCCCGTGATACACAACAAGACAGGCGAATTATATTTCACCGGATTGGATAGCGATGGCACTAATTTGTATCATAAACCACCGATTTTCTCAGAGATACAGCCTACGAGATATGAAGCATTCCCAATGCCCGACCTTAAAATATTAGAATCTACAATTACTCCTACCCAAGGCGGTTATGGTAATGTCCTGAAAACGATGGTGCCGTCATTAAGATTGCCACTTTTTTCT
>JAZDFP010000385.1:0-3935 GCA_043807745.1 Planctomycetota bacterium | reverse complement strand
TAATGCAATGCCGCTTTCTTTGAACGGTATAACAAGAATAACATTTAGTATCAGGTTTGTAAGAACCATATAAACACCGACCCTAACAGGTGTCACCATATCTTTAAGTGAATAAAAAGCCCTGTTGATAATCTGAACTGCTCCATAAGACCAGATACCAATAGCATAAAATATCAGAACATTGCTGGTCCGAGATACTGCTTCCAGCGAAAATGATTTAATATGAAATAATGAAGCTGGCATAGTATAAAAAGACCAATGAATTATAGGTTCGGCTAAAATAATAAGACCAACCGAGGCAGGTAATCCGACAAATAACGCAATCCTTAATGCCTTTGTCAATTCACCGAACATACCGCTTAAATCCTTACGAGCCGCATAGTCAGCCAGAAATGGAAATACCGCAGTGGCTAAAGATACTCCAATCAGAGCAAATGGAAATTGCATCAGACGATTACCATAATACAACGCCGATATGGCGCCGCTTTCAGGTATGAATATCTGGGCAATGATATAATCAGACATAAGATTAATCTGGAAAACTGCCAATCCCAAAATAGTCGGCAACATCAGCCGCGAAACCTCTTTCAAACCGGGATGATTGAAACTTATTTCAGGCCGATAACTAATTTTATTCTTAATCAAAGGCGGTATCTGGATAATGATTTCTAATAAACCGCCTATCAGGATTGCCCAGGCAATAATAGTTACCTTGTTTTCATCAGTTGTGCTGACCTGCCCTGCTATAATAAATCCGGCTATCCAACAAATATTCAGAACCACAGAAGCAAGTGCCGGCATCATAAAATGCTTGAGACTATTGAGAATCGCCTGCAACACTGCCACTAAACAAATAAGAGGCAGATAAGGAATCATTATCCTTAACAACTTAAGAAATATCGGAGAGAACATCTTTGATGTTTCTACAAAAGAAGGCGCAACAGCAGGAATAATAAAAGTAGTCAGAATGACCATGCCGGCAATAATACAGAGTAATCCAAACAGCATAGTAATAATGATATTGATAAAGCGGATAGTCTCGGAACGGGATTTCTCGTTAAGATAGGAAGAAAGAGTGGGTATAAAAGCGGCGCTGAGTGCCCCTTCGCCAAAAAGCCGGCGGAATAAATTAGGAATGGTAAAAGCAAAGATAAAGGCATCCCAGACCGGACCGAAAAAGCCGGTGCATAGGATATCTCTCAAAAACCCTAATACACGGCTCAAGAAAATACAGGCGCTGATAATACCCGCAGAACCAAGCACACTCTTTTTCATAGTATAGAAAAGTATTTAGCCACAAAGGCACGAAGAAAACAACCATTTAATTTCTTCTTGGTGTCTTTGTGCCGGAGTTTACCCCGCAAGGCGGGGTGGCAGAAGTTATGAATTAATCGGCTAAATCCTGTTGTTTCTTTTGCTCTATTTTAATAACCGCAAAGAATTAAAAATAACCATAAGAGAAGAAAACTGATGTGCTATAGCCCCGAAAACCATATTGTGCTGTTCGTGGACAAACTGGGTAACCAGAACAAGCATAACGACATTATAAGCGATTGCAAATATAAAATTCTGCCTGATAATAGTAAGAACACGGCGGCTGAGCGAAATAGCGTCCGGTATTTTAGTTAAATCGTCGCTCATCAAACTAACATTGGCTGCCTCAATAGCCACATCGGAACCAAATGCACCCATTGCCAGACCAACGTCAGCTGCTGCCAATGCCGGTGCATCGTTGACACCGTCTCCAACCATACCTACTTTAAAACCCTGCTGTTTCAGTTCTTTTATCTTCCCTACTTTATCCTCAGGTAGCATCTGGGCATAATATTCTTCAAGACCAACCTCTTTTGAAACAGCTGATGCTACTCTCTGATTATCGCCGGTAATACAGGCGATTTTCTTAAACCCCATTTGCTTTAATTTCTTAATGGTATCAAAAGCATTGGCTTTAGCCGTATCGGTTAACCCGATAATCCCGCATACCTCATTTTTACGGACTATCAACAATGTTGTTCTGCCCTGTGATTCTAATTTAGTAACCATCTCCGAAACATTCTGACCAATACTAATACCTTGAGTTGAAAGCAATCTACTATTACCCACCAGAACCGTATCATTTTTATATCTTATTTTAACACCGGTGCCCTTGAATAATTCAAAGTCTTCCGATTCAGGAACACTAATCTTCAATTCATTGGTCTTCCGGATAATCGCTCTGGCAATCGGATGTTCCGAGCGCTTTTCAGCTATGGCAGCCAGATTGAGCAACTCGTCTCCCGTAGTATTACCCAAAGGAATAACATCGGTAACCGAAAGTTTACCTGATGTTAACGTTCCTGTTTTATCTATCAGCAAGGCATCAAGTTCGCCTAATGCCTCAAGATATTGACCGCCTTTAATCAGTATCCCCTGATGACTGCCATTAGTCAAACCCGCTATCACTGCCGTAGGTGTGGCTAAAACAAGGGCACATGGACAGGCAACAATAAGAATAGTTATAGCCATAAAATAATTCATTGTAAGCGCATAGACTACTATGCTCATTAGAAGAATGAATGGGACAAAATAACGGGCATAGCGGTCGGCTATTCTTTGGATGGGCGCCTTTTGCGATTCCGCTTCCAGAATAAGACGTTTAATCAGGGCAAAACGGGTCTTATCGCCCGTGTGCGTTGCCTTCATCTCAAAGGCAGCGCCTTCATTAATGGTTCCGCTATAAACCTTATCGCCCTCTTTTTTATCCACAGGCAATGATTCACCGGTAAGAGTTGACTCATTAACCGTTCCTTCTCCTTTAATGATAACACCATCAACCGGTATCCTGACACCAGGTTTGATTATAACCATATCGTCCGGGTTTACCTCATCAACCGGGATTTCCAGTTCAGTATTATTGCGCTTAACCAGTGCCGAAATCGGCGTCAGGTTCATCAGTTTACTAATCGCCTTTCTGCTCTTTCGTAATGATGCCCGTTCCAATGTCTCGCCGATAATCATAATCATAATAACCATAGCCGCCTCTTTATAGGCGCCGACAATCACCGCCGCAATACTGGCAATACTTACCAGAGAAAATACCGTCAAATCCTTAACAAGCAACGCCTGAATAGCCCCCTTGAAAATAGTATAGCCCCCTATCACAATAACGCTTAAAGAAAGTATGTCGGACAAATGCAATTTCCATATTATCGGATGAGGTGCAATCTTGAGGAAGTGTATTATCCAGGCGCTGATTATCAAAGCCGCACACAAAACCATCTGGATAAAAAATATTCTTTCATTCCAGAATGCTCTGGCACGCTCAAAAGCGGTTTCTTTAATAAGATAACCCGGCTTGGTTATGGCTTTCCTTATCTGTTCAATATCAACCCGAAACGGGTCGTATTTTACTGTTATTCTTTCCTCTATGAAATTGACATTAGCATCTATTATACCGTTAAGATGGCATACTGATTTTTCTATATTGATGGCACAGGCAGGACAATGCATCCCGCCGATAGGAATGGTTACCTGTGCAGCATTCCCACCTTTTAGCGGAGCGGAACAATTATCCTTCTCGCTATGATGATTACAACAACTTTGAGCACTCATAATCGGATTATATATAACCTATTTATTAGGTAAGGTCAACCCCGTTAGAAATAGGTCGCCATACTCTAATTTAATTGGCTACTATATTATAGTAATATTGTTAACCTACATAATAAAGTCTTTGGTAAATCTGAAGGCGACCATAATAAAGTAACTATTCTTCTTAATCTATCTTTGCTTATGTAAACCTTTTTACTCTATTCTAATTTTATAGTAATAATTTCTAACGGGGTCAATAAATCTGTTGGAGATTGCCACAGATTACACAGATAGAAAGATTTGGCTTGACCTCGTTGAAAATGTTTGATATAAAGAAGAAATAAATTACCAGCCAATGGTGTAAT
>JAZDFP010000384.1:0-3600 GCA_043807745.1 Planctomycetota bacterium | reverse complement strand
TAAATCAGTGGGTCATCAACCATTGGGTAGCCAGGGTATATTGCCTGCCACTGTTGCCATCAAATTAGAAGACAACTCTTTATTCCCCCCCTGTTTAGCCGGCAGTATTTTTATAATAGATGCCTCAAAAAAGCCGCGGATAGGGGATATTGTATTGGTGGTCCTACAAAACTATCGGGCTTGGATAATAGAACTAAACAAAATAGAATCGCTACATGAAGAGAAGGTCTTTTTTAGGGCATATAACAACGATTTTGAACCAATAATGGTCAGCCGTAAGGATATCATCTTCCTATTTCCTGTTACATGGATTCATCCTTCGTAAATAGTCATTTGCTACCTGATAACCCTTCGCTCCAACCGGCTCTAAGCAATCACCACTGTTTTGGCATTGCTCCATGAACCGCTGTTTTGGGGATTGGTCAAATTGCCCCAGCGGAAAAATCCGTAGAAACACTTTCCGGCATTTTTGACCCCGCAGTGGATAATAAAGTGCGCCCTGGTTGAGGTCCGTGCCCCAGGGCATTCCTCAGGCGAGGGAAGTCCTTCACGCTTGCCCGCTCCCGGTTGTGCCGGCTGATGGGTCGGAATCATAGCAAACATTACCTCAACCACGTCCGCATCCGGGTGCATACTCGGCCTGTCTTGGTCGGTCTCCCTCCGGCAGTAAACCTCAATATCGCCGCCGCCTCTTGGCTCCAACCCGACAATCGGAATATCGCTAATCTTCGGCTTGGGCGTGGGCTCGGTATCCCGCGGCGACATACCCAGAGATAATCTCTCGCTATCCGAAATAAGGTCATTAAATCTGATATGAGCGTTGACAAATGTCCTGATATCTTTCTCGTAAGATTCACGCTTCTGACGGTGTGCCAGGACATCCGAGCTGGTCCGACTCTGCTTCACCTGTGATTTGTGGTATAGTGGCTCATACTCCTGCCGGCGGGATACCAAGGCATCAACCGCAGCGTCCGGTATGGCCCAGGTTGTCTTATTAGCCACCACCTTATTGACCAAACTGCCCTGGAAATTAAAGAAATCATCATCCTTTTTGGGCATATAATCTCTTTTTCCTGCCATAACAACCTCCTTTCTTACTGCCCGTTTGATGGTGCCGTGGCGCCAGAATTACGGGCAGTTAGACCCGCCAAAGCTTCAGCGACGGCGGGTTTCCCTTTATTTTAACACACTACTGGTTATATTTACATACTTACAAGTTATATTTACTTAAATACAGATTATATTTGGGTAATTACAAACCGTATTTACTTAACTTTAACTTATATTTACTTAATTACAAGTTATATTTATATCCCTATAAGTTGTATTTACATAAATATAGATTATATTTAAATAAATACAAGTTATATTTAATTAATTCTGAGCCAAGATTATGATTTAGAATTAGGTATGGCGTCCCGCGAATTAACAATTGGTATGTGTCAATGGATTTAGCCAGTAACGTCGTGGAGGATATTTATTATTCAGTTTTATTTTGTGGAGTCACTTTGATAGTATATGTTCCTGACATTTTATCAAGAATTGAAGGCTCCAAAATACTTGTTTTCAGGGGAGCGATAAAGATAAGTAACGGAGTAACTGAAGCGAAGAACCTATATATAGGCACCCAATATGATATTGTTTGTTGAGCGGGAATAATCTTTATTTTCATTAATCGCATCCCAATTGTTTGCCCGCTTTTTAATAATGACCAATGCCACAAATAATATGCGCCCGATATAAACACTAAAAAAACCGGAAAGAACAGGTCTTCAGTGCCTGTAGTTACCACTGATATTATTATTATTAACAAGAAAACGATAAATATGATCACAAAATCTAAACATAGACTAAAGAGTCTTTGCATATAAGTTGTATCACCAGAATCAAAACTTATCATTCCATCCTCCCTTTTAATTGGTGACACACACCGTACCTTCTTTCCCTTTATTTATACTTTTCTCGCGGGACACATCATATATTTTATAACCCACTATTTTCTTGCGGAACAAAGTGGAGTCCCGATAAACATCGGGGGTCTTCCAGACAGTTTATTCCTAAAATCAATATTCAATAACTTTTCTATCTTCCCTATAAATGCCTCACCTCTTAATGCCTATCTATAAAAAATTATCCCTTGTATGTCAAAAGAAATCCTTATTCGATAATCTGTGATGTGGAGCGTGTCTAAAAATCCCTTTTTGTCATTCTGAACGAAGTGAAGAATCCCGGTTTATGCGTATTTGAAGGCGGAGATTCTTCGGCTAACGCCTCAGAATGACAGTTTTTGGACATGCTCTGTGTCCCCATCCCAAACCGGGTAAATGTCTTTGTAGTGAATAATTTCTTGTATTATTTGTATTATTTGGTTTAGATAAAAATATATGAATGATGAAAGATATATGCGGATTGCTTTAGGGCTGGCTCTGAAAGGCGAAGGGTCTGTTGAGCCGAACCCTTTGGTCGGCGCGGTGATTGTCAAAAATAATAAGATAATCGGCAGAGGTTATCATCGGTATTTCGGCGGACCGCATGCTGAAATTAATGCGATAAATTCTGTTACTAATCCGGGACTTCTCAAAGGGGCTACACTTTATCTTACTTTAGAATCCTGCGTGCATTTTGGCAAGACCCCGCCCTGCGCTCCGGTAATTGTCCAGAGCGGAATTCAAAGAGTAGTAATCGCAACCAGAGACCCGAATCCTCTGGTCAATGGAAATGGTATCCGTTTCTTAAAACAACACGGTATCTCTGTAATAGAAGGCGTATTAAGAAAAGAGGCAGAGAACATTAATAAGCCGTTTTTTGAGCGCCATAAGTTGCAAAAGGGTCTGCCTTATGTAGTCGCCAAATGGGCGATGTCCTTGGACGGTAAATTAGCCACAAAAACAGGCGATTCCAAATGGATAACATCGGAAAAATCTCGCAACTATGCCAGAAACATAAGGTCAAAGATGAACGGCGTGATGGTCGGCATCGGAACTGTTCTCAAGGATAATCCGACTTTATTACCAAATCCCCCTCTATCCCCCTTTAATAAAGGGGAAAGAAAATGGGGATTTAATCCTGTTAGAATTATTTTAGATAGTAATGCAAGGTTGCCTTTGACCTCAAATCTTGTCAGGACTTTGGATAAGGGAGATGTTTATCTGATGGTTTCTTCTCGTGCACCACAGAGAAAGGTGCGTTTGCTGGAACAGAAAGGGGTACGAGTTTTTAAGGTAACCTCAAACAAGAAACGATTGGATTTTATGACTATGCTGAAAATACTTGCCAAAAACGGCGTAAATAAAATAATGATAGAAGGCGGCGGAGAGGTTTTGGGAACTGCATACGATAATAAAGTAATTGATGAAATATACGCTTTTATCGCACCAAAGATAATCGGTGGAAGGGATGCCCTGCAACTGAAAGATATAACTGTTAAATATCTGAACCCGGATATATTAATTCACGGGTATCTTTAACAACAGGATTTAACAGATTAATCGGATAAATCAGTTTAATCCCGTTGTAAAGAAAGAATGAATTATGAACAAGTATTTAGCCAGATTCTGCCGGAAACTGCCCGCACTGAAATGCGACGCATTCCTGGTGACC
>JAZDFP010000383.1:0-2141 GCA_043807745.1 Planctomycetota bacterium | reverse complement strand
TACTTCCCGGAATTTTCTTTATCCTTATCAAATTTATGAGCAAAATTCTTGTAGGCTGGAATAGTTTCCGGGACAATATTTACTTGCGGTGAACGGCAGGTTTCTATAATACCCTTCTGCAAAATCAAATCACCCTGAATGTCTACAAGAAACTCTTTCTGACGGTCATCAGCTACTTTCCGTCGTATATGTTCTCTTAAAGCCTGACGAACCTCATCTTTTTCTAACCGTGCCTTACACTGCTGATAGAATTGTTCAAAATCAGGATAACGCTCATAACTTTCACCATCATCTTCTGCTAAAATATAAAATAACTCCTTATTCTTAGAATAATACTCATCTACATATTTATCAAGTGAACCTGAATCCAATAATTTATTAAATTCGGATGCTTTACCCAAATCTAGCTCAGGTGCGGCTATCTTAATATCCGGTTCTACTCCACCTTTACCATCTTTACCCTTATGGATAGAACGGCCGAACGGCAGGAAATATTTCGCAATAGTAAGTCTCAACCCGGTTTTCCCATCTGTTGTTTCCATAGGGAACACACGTTGCACGCTACCCTTGCCATAAGTAGTTTCGCCAATAAGGACGGCTTTATGATAATCCTGCATTACACCAGAAAAGATTTCGGAGGCGCTGGCGCTTCCTTCGTTAATAAGCACATAAAGCGGCACATCTATTTTATCATCATCATGTGTTTTAAATTCTTCTACAACCCTGCTTTTATCTCTGGTAGTAACAATAGTTTTATCTTTTTCTATGAATAAATCTATAATACCAGTAACACTGGAAAGCAATCCACCCGGATTTCCTCTCACATCAACAATTATCGCCTTGACTGATTTATTTTTCATTTCTTCCAAACATTCTTTGGTTTCGATTGCTGTATTAGTACTAAAATTGGTAATAGAAAGGAATCCGATATTACCGGGTAATATCTCATAGCGAGCCGTATCAACTTTAACAATGGCTCTCACTAAGGTGAAATCTCTTTCTTTAAGCCAGCCACGGCGATACACCTTGATTTTTACAGGAGTACGGGGATCGCCTTTTAGTTTACCAACCAAATACTCTAATGTTTTACCATGAGTAGATTCACCTTCAACTTCGGTAATACGGTCTAAAGCACGAAGTCCAGCCTTATAAGCAGGCTCACCATACATCGGCCGTTCAATGGTCAAATAATTATCACGCATATTCACATAAGCCCCGATACCACCATATTTCATAGTGATACTCTCTTGGGAACGTTTTGTTTCCGTTTCATCTTCATATGTGGTAAATCGGTCTAAACTACTGCCGATACCTTCTGCAGCAGCATTAATTAATTTCTTTATATCCAATTCACTTTGGTCAACATACCTTTCCTGTATAAGTTCGATTATTTCATCTAATAAACTATAATCAATATTTGGTTTTAAAGGATTCGTGCTACGAAGATATTTATCCTGTAATTCCTTATAGGCCAAGAAAGTCTTTGCCAGACGGCCGGTCGGTGTCGGGTCTAATGCCAATTGCTTTAATATGTCCTTGCTTTTTTCAAATCGGTCTATTGATGCCAAGACTAAAGCGGCTGATAATCGTACCTGAGGGTCTTTTAGATTGGCAATCTCTTTTATCTCTCGGATAGCCTCGCCTGATTTATCCAAATCATAACGCAATTTTGCCAGACTCAGTCGGTGTTTTGCCTCAAGAGTTTCTTCCAGAATAGATTGAATTTCCTTGGATAATGCGTTTTTATCTATATCTTCTCCACCGCCATCGCTTGAAATTAGGTTACCTAAAAGTTCTGCTGTAGTGAAAAACACCTGATTATCAATATTAGACCCGGTCAATAATATTGCCTTGATGATTTTTACTGCCTCCTGACGATATCCTAATTGATACATCACTTTAGCACAACCTATACGCACTTTTACATCAGGATTTTGTAATCCATTTCTTATTTCAACTAAATTGTCTTTTCCGCTCGCTTCTATTTGTATGACTAAATTCCAGAAATTATTACCCGTAATATCCTCTTTGGCTAACTCAGAAATAAGATTACTAACATTAACAGGAGTTTGGGATTCTATTTCTTTTAATTTAGGAGGTGCCGGCTCACCCACTGGGTGACCCTGTGGGTCACTTATTAC
>JAZDFP010000382.1:0-2209 GCA_043807745.1 Planctomycetota bacterium | reverse complement strand
TACAACAACGAAATCGCGAAAAAACGCTATTATCGGACAGCCCCACGGTTCTATTTTTTAGTCTTTGGCGGCCGTCCTCTATTATCTCTCCTATTCTTGATATGGTAATATTCCTGTAATTTACTGATAAAAGCCTGACTTCCAATATATAGCTTCTTAGCAATTATTTCATTTCATCCCCTTTTTAAATTTATCAAAAAATATACACCTTTTAAGATAACAGCAAATGCTATCATCCAGAAAACCATATTTATTATTATATTGTAATTTTTCCCTGTTCCTGTAGGGAATGATATGATATCTCCAAGAGTGTTAGCTAAAGTAGAAAAAGAATATCCCAGCCCAAGTTGAACAAAAAGTAGATAACCTAAAAGGTTAATCCCCCAGAAAGTGCAACAACCTATTATAATGGCTTTAAACCAACTCATAAGAACCTCCTCCATTTATTAAGAATACATTATTTTTTTATTCTTCTGGCAGTATCTTGTGCCCTCTTTTTTATAGCGTCATTTATTAATTTATTCGCTTGATCCTTACAAGTACCTCTTGGATTAGGTGGTAAATAGCCAAATCCTCCCTTTTCCCCTTTCCGTTCTTCAAATAACTCATCCACATACTTGTCTAATGATTCATCGCCTTTTTTCTTAGCTCCCACGCCTGTATCAATTGCTTTCTGCGCTCCCTCTTTGTTCTGTTGTTTAAGAGGATCTTCCCACATCCCGCCGCCAGTATTAACCCAGCTATAGGTTTTCTTTACTTCTTCTTTTCCCGTTACTGGGTTTCTGTCGGTAGTAGCAACAAAACTATGCGACCAAACATCATTATCGGTAGGTGTAGAACTGTTGAATTTATTATTAATATAATAAGTATCTTCCCCAAACGGATCAAAATAGTTAACCGGATTGTTTTGGACGAATAAATAGAGGTTTATGCTGTCGTAATAACCTATTGGATCAGGCTGGGTAAATCTTCCTAACGTAGGATTATAATGGCGGGCACGATTGTTGTATACTCCTGTTTCAAAATCAAATTCTTTTCCTGTAAAAAGGCAGGAATTCCCTATTTGCGATTGTGTTAACGGTTGATCATTACTATCATATATAAAAACAGCACCATAGACACCGTATTTATATTTCTCAATAAGGTTTCCGGTGTTGTCAATTACTTCTGTTATTGAACCTAAACCATCTGTGTAATAGAAGTATTCTTTACCAGAAGCAACATTATCCATCATAACTACTTCATCAATTCCTGTTCCATACATATACTTTTTCTGCAAGGTTCCTGAGTTGTCATACTCTGCAGTTATCTGGTCACCGTCATAGACAAACTTGGTAATACTACCATTGACATTCTTTTCAACTCTTCTGCCAAAGGCATCGTATTTGTAGTTGGCAGTGGTGCCAGACTTGATTGCTGAGGTTAGTCTATTCTCATAATCATAACTATATGTACAGGTTCCATCGCCAGTGAGATTACCATTGGGATCGTAATTAAGAGTGGTTGAATCAACCTGAGTGTATTGATTGAGGTTGTTTGAGGTATAGGCCTTTCCCTCTGCAGTTGTTCTATTGCCAAGTTTATCATAAACGTAGTTTGTAACTTGGCTTTGCTGGTCGGTTACCTGGGTAAGCTGATAAATATTGTCGTAGCTGTAATTACTAGTTACGGCATCCATCGTCCCTCGTCTCTCGTCCTTCGTAAGGTGGTTGCCCACTTTGTCATAAGTGTAAGCAAAAGTTGAGATGTTGACACCGCCATTGATTGTGTTTGCCAGATCAAGTAGACGATTGGCATTATCGTATTGATACGTTGTCTGCGTATTATTCGCGTAATTGAACCCGGTTCTGCGGGAAAGCGCATCATAAGTGTATTGCGCTAGGGGTTGGGCGTCCTGGGTTATGCTGGTTAGGCGGTTAAGCTGGTCGTATTCGTAGGTAATATAAGAATTATCAGGATAAGTTAGTTTGGTGCGGTTTCCTACAAAATCGTATTCGTAAGCAACAGCCTTACCAGAGTTATTGACGCTGGTAACTCTATTTAAGGCATCATAAACATAACTAATCGCGCCAGAGGTATCAGTAACATTAGTTAAGCGAGAGGAAATGTCATAGGAGTAAGATACGCTGCTTTCAGGGACAGTCCCCTTCGGGGACAGTCCCTTTTGTGTCAGCTTATTTAAGTTATCGTACTCGTAATAGATTACATC
>JAZDFP010000381.1:0-2538 GCA_043807745.1 Planctomycetota bacterium | reverse complement strand
ACTCATGCTCGAAGGGCAGAACAACCAATCCGAATACTGGCCTGTTGTATTTTTCCTTGAGTGTTCGTGCAAATACCGGCAAGCCTCCCGAAGCGGTGCCACCGGCAACGCCGCCTACTACCATAAACGCATCTGTGCTATCCAGCCGCCCGGAATCCTTTATTTCATTTGTGATTTTGAAATCTTCTTCCATGGCAATTTGCGCTGCCAGTTCCCGTTGTTTCGCCACGCCATGTCCTCTCGTTTTGCCCTCACCTATGAGTATTTTCAAATTGCCTGGTCGGTTCGGGGACAAACCCTGCATGGAATTCATATCCGTATCAACCGCGATGGTGCGTGTGATAACATTGATACCGCGAAAATCGCGTGCCCTCAAGTCCAGCCTGACGAACTCATCTGCTAACCTGCCCCCGCACTGACCGAATCCGATAACCATCGTTTTCATTTTGGCCCTCCTTTTATTGTTGTTTGATAGATGCAGATTTGACTATGTCTAGAATTTCGCGAGGCGAGAACATTTCGGCTACTCAATATTTCAGCGTTGACCCATGCTATTATCATTTCCACAATTCAGCAAATCGGGCAGCTTGAACTGCGATCGAGGCGGCGTCTCCGAAGGTGAAGTGTTCCATGTTGAGAACCAGGTCGTAATATACAGGGTCGTCCTGGTCAGCCCCAAAATACCTCTTGATAAATTCGCGGCGGCTATCGTCAACGCGGGAGATCTCCTTCCGTGCAGATTCCTCATCAATTTGCAGCTTTTCCATAACTCGTTTCACCCTTAGCTCCTGCGGGGCAACCGTTAAGATATGGATGCTTTCAGGGTAGTCTTTCAATATGTACTGGCTCCCTCGTCCTTTGATCACTATGGACCGATTCTTTGCCAGTTCCGTGATAACTGATCTCAGCCCCGATAGGTAAAGGGTGTCGCCCATTTGCATCTCCCAAGTGGGCAAGTCCGGGCGCATATCCGCGGCGAGACCGCTATTACGTATGGCTTTTGCGATGCGCCCCATGAGACTACCGGGCGGCATTTCTTTAGCAGCCACCTCTTGGTCTGGCCAGCGTAATCTGTCTGCTACCTTGCCAATGATTTCCCGGTCTATAAAGTCGGCGTGGAGCGATTCCGCTATCAATCGCCCGATTTTCGATGCGCCACTTCCTTCCTGACCACGAATAGTTACAACGGACATTTTCCTGCCTCCTTTGCAACCAGCAAATATTTATTAGAAATCCGGCCACCAGTTCACAAGATATCAGACTTCTTTATCCTGAAACTCAGCTTTTCCAGTTCTACGCTTCCATCGGGCGTATTTACATTTCTGAACGATACCTGTAACCAATCGTCGCTATAACCCAGGACTTCGACGCGGTCCAGGGTTTCTAATATCGGGTTGCCATTTTTATCATATCCATTGCGAAAAGTAAGGCTAACTATATCGCCTGTTTTAAACATAACCTGAACACCTTCTTTCATCTGCATTCTCTTATTCACGCTGCGCAATTCAACTCATCGCGGGTAATCGTCCAAACCTCCCCGCCAGGCTTCGTGCTAATTAAGTAACTAATTAATATCAGCCTATAGTATGCGTACATACACTTACATTATAAACGTTAAATACTTTAAATGTCAAGGTTAGACAACTGCTTAGTAAATAGTTAATATTGCCATAGTTATGTTTATTAAGCCGATCAGTTGACTTTAAACCTCAAGAGGTTGTATGATGTTAGCCATGCACTCAAATATACCAAATATGAAAATATTATGTGAATATATGTATACTATTAGGAGGGGCATTATATGGTTGTTCACCAGACAACAATGGTAAGAAGAGCGCAAATAGCGGAAGCAGCGGGAAAACTCATCGTCAAACGAGGTAGTGAAAACCTTACCATTAAAGGGATAGCCACTGAGGTTGGAATATCTGAAGCAGCTATCTACCGCCATTTTCGTAGCAAGAAGGATGTGTTAATGCTTCTTGCTGACCAAGTGGGAGAAACGCTAGTCAGCGATATCAATGATGCGGCCTTTGCCGAAGCAAACTCAATCACAGCCCTTGAAACAGCCTTAAATAAACATCTTTCCGCCATCGAGCGCAGACGCGGTATCTCCTTTCAAGTTATTTCGGAAATCATCAGCTTGGGAGACAGGGAGCTTAACGAACGGGCGTGTGAAGCACTCAATAAATATGTGTTAAGACTCGAACGTATACTTGCTAAAGCCCTCAAACAGGGTGTCTTAAAAGATGATATTGATGTTGGTTCAACCGCACGACTCATATCAGCCATCATTCAGGGTTTGGTGAATACATGGGTGTTGAAGAATTACTCGATAAATCTAAAGGCTGAATTCATGGGCATGTGGAAGGTGTTATCCAGGGGAATTGTACGATAAGACCAATATTTACAAAATTCACTTAAAGGTTGATTGTTTTGAGAATCGAAAACCCATCTATTGTAGAACATCTGGGTTCAGTTAGACTCCAGGGCATACGCCGTATGCTTGAACTGACTCGGGAACCCAAAAAGCTACACCTC
>JAZDFP010000380.1:0-2334 GCA_043807745.1 Planctomycetota bacterium | reverse complement strand
GGACATTTTGGCGAATTTAGCCCGTATTAATTGGTATTTACCAATCGGGCTACCGAAAGCGACTCGTTTCCGGGCATATTCCAATCCTTCATTAAAGGCAACTCTCGCTATGCCCAAGGCTACAGATGCCGTCATACATCTGATCTCATTCAGTATTTCACCTAAATAAACCACCCCTTTACCCAACTCTTCACCTAAAAGGTATTCTTTTGGCACACGAACATCTTCAAGGATGAGTTCGCCCGTGACTGAACCGCGGACACCAAGTTTATGAAGAATCTGACCGTGCGAAACGCCGGGCATCGTTTTCTCTACCAGGAAGAAATTCAGACCCCTTAAACCGAGCGAAGGGTCGGTTGTCGCCAATACTGTAGCGAAATCGCAGATGGGTGCCTGAGTTATCCAGTTCTTACGACCATTAATTATCCAGTAATCACCGTCCTTCACTACTTTGGTTCTGGTTCCGGCAAGGTCTGAGCCTGACTGGTCTTCAGTGAAACACATTGTAGAAATCTTTTCTCCTTTAATCGCCGGCACCAGTATCTTTTGTTTTATCTCTTCCGTGCCAAACCGGTAAATAAAATATGTGCCCATCAGGCATTGCATAATGCAACTTGCGGCAAAACCGCAGGACCCTTTAGCCAATTCTTCATAAAATATCATTGAGGTAACCTTATCTGCGTTAAGACCGCCGTATTTTTCAGGATACCGCAATCCAAAATAGCCTAAGCGAGCAAACTCATTCCAGACGTCACGAGGGAATTCATCCTTCTCATCTATCCGTTGAACATGAGGCAGAATAACCTTTTTAACTGCATCGGCGACGGTTTTTCTAAAGAACTCCTGTTCCTCGGTGAACTTAAAATCCATATTGACCTCCCTTTATATTGCAACCACAGATTTCACAGATTACACTGATTATATTCTGGAAAGAAAATCTGTGTTTATCTGTGTCCCTCTGACGGGATCCCGTGAGGGATAATCTGTGGTTACGGTATTCCTTTGATAAAGTTTACGATATCCTCAAACTTGGTTCCCGTTGGGAAGATTTCCTTTATCCCCATTTTCTTTAATGCCTTTCCGTCTTCTTCGGGAATAACACCACCGACCACCACGGTTTTATCACTTATCTTCGCCTGTTTCATCTTCTTAATAAGTTGTTCACAGATAGGCAGGTGGGCACCGGAGAGGATACTCAAAGCAATGACATCTACATCCTCTTCCAGTGCGGCTTTGACAATCGCATCTACGGTTTGATGGAGGCCTGTATAGATAACTTCCATTCCGGCCTCGCTCAGGGCATAAGCCACGGTTTTGGCACCGCGGTCGTGGCCGTCTAAACCGGGTTTGGCAATTAAGACCCTAATCGTTTTCATAATAATATTTCTCACCGCAGAGGCGCCGAGAACGCAGAGGGGAAAAATATATTTTATTCTCCGCGACCTCTGCGTCTCTGCGGTTAAGGCCTTCCTAATATTGTTACGGATGCAACGGCACCGGGACCACCGATATTATGGGCTAAGCCGATATCAGCCCTTTTCAACTGCCGCTCGCCTGCCTTACCCTGCAGTTGACGCGTCAATTCATAAATCATCCTCAAACCTGTTGCCCCGACCGGATGACCACAACTTAATAGACCACCACTAACATTAACGGGCAATTTGCCTTCAAAAGCCGTCACCCCATCACGGATTAAATGATATCCCTTACCCTGCTCACAAAAACCTAAATCTTCATAAGTAAGAAGTTCAACATTGGAAAAACAATCATGCACTTCGGCAAAATGTATTTGTTCAAATGGTTTAGTGATACCAGCGTGTTTATAAGCCATTTGAGAAGCCGTTTTGGTTGCCTGAAATGATAAGAAATCATATCCTTCCTGATAAAACGGTAAATCCCAGCCCATAGAAACTGAAAGCCCTTGACCTTTTACCAAGACATAATCTTTATTAAACGACCTGGCATCTTCTTTCCGGACCATAATCACCGCAGCTGCTCCATCGGTAGTCGGACAGCAATCCATCAGTCCTAAAGGATATGCAACCATTGGTGAGTTGAGTGCGAATTCAAGAGTAATCTCTTTGCGATAATGCGCCTTGGGATTCTTGACCGCATTGCGATGGTTCTTTACAGAGACAAGCGCTAAGTCCTGACGAGTCAGTCCAAACTGGTGCATATGACGCGTCGCATAAGTGGCAAATGTCCCGGCGGCGGTAAACCCTTTCTGGTAAAACGGATGACCCTGTTCAGCCATCATCTTAATCAGACTTTCCTGAGGCGAGCGGTCTCGTAGTTTTTCTACACCGAGGGCTAAGACAATCTTGTGCTCTCCAC
>JAZDFP010000379.1:0-2726 GCA_043807745.1 Planctomycetota bacterium | reverse complement strand
TTGCTTTCCAAATCCTTGTTTTCCTTTAAAAGTATATCCAGTTCTAATCGCGTAAAGCACGTTTCAATATAGTCAACACCAAACTTGTAATCCTCTTTCAACGCCTTATCTATATTGCTTATTTTTGACATTATATCGCCAGCTAAAGGAAATTGCTTACCGCTGACATCATATGAAAATCCGGCACCCAATAAAAATAAATTTTGCATTTCTGGATTATCAACTACTTATAAACTGATATCATTTTCTGGAATAGAATATTAATTAGTGCAATATTATCTTCTTCAGATATATTTTTATTATTCTCAAAAGACATAAGATATACGAGGACTACATTTAATAGATTATTAAACCATCCTAAAACATTATCACTTTTAGTATCTATGAGTTCAAATAGTAATGCTCGTCCTTTTTGAATTTGTTTTATCCTTTCCTTATCATCCTCTAATATTACAAATGGACTCAATACACCCTGTATTAGATCAGTTCCGTTTAGCTTTATACCTTCATCTTCTATAAGTCTTGAAATTGCCATAGTACACCAATAAGTAAACAATACTACATGAGGTAAGGTTTCCTTACTCTTCTCAGCAGTTAAAACATTCGTCAATAACACCCTCTCCTCAATATCATTTCTTTTAAGTACTTCCTTATTGATTTCTTGGATAACAACAGAGGTGCTTGTAATCGCAAATGATTCGATTGTATTGTCATCTTGAATATCATTCAACTCATTGGATGGAAACATTTTTTTAAGGTCATACATCGAGTTATCTATAATTTTGGCAGCACGTGAAAATAACTTTTCAGTAACAGGTTTACCCTTAAGGTCAAAACTTTTTACTTTTTCAACTCTTGATTGCATATTGTTTTTAAATTCCTCGCTTTCTTGAATGTATCCAATAAGTAGTTATTCCGTTCCTTCTTTGCCTCCATCGGGACATCGTCCGGCAGTTTGGATGCCTTGGTGCCTGAACGTGGTGAATACTTGAATACATATATTTTAGAAAATCCTGACTCTTTGACCAGAGAGACGGTATCCTGAAAATCCGCTTCGGTTTCGGTCGGGAATCCGACAATAAAATCAGAGACAATCTTTATATCAGGCATCAGCGTCTTTGCTCGCCGCACTATTTCCAGATATTCTTTACGGGTATAACCACGGTTCATCATCTTGAGGATTCTATCAGAGCCGGATTGGGCTGGCATATGAATCTCTCTTTTCACCTCCGGCAATTCCGCCATCGTTTCCAGTAATTCATCTGTTACATTGGATGGATGAGAAGTGATGAAAGATAGCGTAGAGTGTGAAGCGTTGAGCGTAGAGCGTTGGAAAACCTTGACCAGTTCTTTCAAAAGCGATGACAAGGATACTTTATTGTTAAGTGATTTGTCATCCCGATATTCATCGGGACTCCGCTTCGCTGCGTACGCTGTTACATTCTGTCCGAGCAGGGTGAATTCGCGCACTCCTTTATCCAATAGCGAGCCGACCTCTTTTATAATCTCCTCCGGAGTCCGGCTGATTTCCTTGCCGCGCACATAAGGCACAATACAATAGGAGCAGAAATTATCACAACCCCTCATCACCTGGACATAGGCGTGATTCTTATCAGAGATGAAATTTGAGTGTTCATAATCCTCGCCTTTTATCAGACCTGCTTCGTCAGCGCAGACTACCCTATCGGCATTTTGACAGCGTAATTTATCAATCTGGGTAACGATACTTTTATACCGATGCGGACCGCAGACCAGAGAGACGTGAGGTAATCTCTTGAAGATTTGTTCTTTATCCTTCTGCGCCATACAGCCGATAATGCCGATAATCAGACCGGGTTTCTTTTCCTTTAATCTCTTGAGGTTACTTACTCTTGAATAAACCCGTTCCTCGGCGTGTTCACGGACACTGCAGGTATTGACCAGTATCACATCTGCCTTAGTTTCGGAGTCAACCAATTCATATCCGGCTTGAACCAAAGAACCGCTGATGAGTTCGGAGTCCAGTTTATTCATCTGGCAGCCGAATGTTTGGATAAAAACTTTCTTATTGTTCATGCCTGTTAACATAGTTTTATATTTACCTTAATATGGTGTAAATGTCAAAATCCGTAGAGCAAGAAATTATTCACCGCAAAGACACAAAGGTAAATACAAATCTTTAATTCTTTGAGTCCTTTGTGGTGAGTTTCTTTTTCCTGAGATTTGACATTTGAGGTTAGACTTGTTATGATTATATTCTTATGAAACAACATTTAACGTCAGAGACGAATTTTATAATTATCCCGATGATACTGCTTACTTTAATAGGGATAATTGCTATCTGGTGTGTTTCATCTACCTCGGCTAATCTATTCCAGACCGAGCCTATCTTATCTCGAGCCAATCTGACACAGGCTATGTCATATGAGCCGATTAAACAAACCCTTTTTGCTCTTTTAGGACTGCTATTGTTTATCCTTATCAGTCGTTGGAATTATTATAATTTTAAGAATTATTCCACCGCATTATATATAATACTGATTTTATTCTTAATAGCATTAATATTTTACGGTAAATTTTCGCATGGTTCAAGACGCTGGATTTATTTGGGTCCTTTTGCATTCCAGCCATCTGAATATATGAAAATTATTACCGTTCTGGTATTAGGGCAGTATTTAATGCATAAGACTAATATTGCTACATTAAAAGGGTTATTTATTCCCTATCTTTTAGTATTTGTTCCAATG
>JAZDFP010000378.1:0-2018 GCA_043807745.1 Planctomycetota bacterium | reverse complement strand
CACTTGCCTTTTGGAACAGTTTACAATCATTGGTAATTGGGATACGCGGGAAATCTATCTTCAGGAATTCTTCATATTTCTTGCGATAGTCCAGCGAGTAAAGAACTCCATAAATATAATAAAATATCTCTTCGGGTGAAGGTGATTTACCTAATGTTTCATTTATTGCCCTCAAAAACTCCGGTTTGAGATTTGGATGCGGGGTCTGATACTTTTCCTTGCCCTTGTCAAATATCAGCATCGGCGTTGATAATCCACCCTTTTTATTGTCCGGTTTATCGTGGTCATAAAGATAGAGAGGAAAATAATAATTTTGGTCACCGATGAGGTGTATATCACCAATATTAGTAGACACAAAAGCAGGGACACCAAAATTCAAAGGGATTTTTCTCGTAGTAACTAAAGCGATGTTTTTGGACAAAAGATTATTCATTAAATCAAATCTATCACAACCCCTATCGTAAAGAGCCAACGAATAACAAATAAAACGGGTATCAAAAGGACGATAGGCATAAGGATATATTTTATCAAGGTAATCTTCTTCTCTTATCTTTTGCCTTGCTTCTGACAATTTCCAGTCGCGCGTATCTTCTAATTCTAAACCCTGTGCAACCATTTCATCTGATTGTTTACCAGTGAATGTAAGCAGGCGACTTTTTATTTGGTCTTTATTAAATCCCACCAAGAAATGGTCGCGATGAGTTTTCACCCCACTATTGAATTCCTTAAATATTTCAGTTATTACCCAGAATTTATGGTATTTTGTCTCACCCTTAAAATCCTTAGGCACGAAGAAATAATGCGGTTCTACCGGTTTTAGTTTCTGCCACTTGGTGCTTTTAATATTGTGCTTCAAGAGATAATCATATTTCTTATCGCGGGTGCCGTATAGGTCAGCATAATATACTTGAGGTGCCTTTTTAGCACTATCTATGGCAGGGTGTCTAATAAACAATGCAATGCTTACCCCCTGCATAATGGCAAAGACATTCTCGTCTTTTGAGCCATCTGGTGCTGTTTCTCCAATACGTGAACTACCGTGTAAATTTAGGATGTAAATCTCATCAAATGACTCTAATAATTTCCGTCGCATTCCTCTGTGAATAAGTCCGCCAAGGTAAGAATTGTTTGTTATCATTCCAATCACGCCCTGACCGGTTTTTTCCACCCGATATTGAGCAAAACGGATAAACTTTATATAGTCATCACTCAACGGTTGAACATTACGTTCACTTTTCACATCTTGCTTATAGGTTTCCATTAGTTCCTCAATAAACTCGGATTTATTCTCTGAACTCATATGATATGGTGGATTGCCCAGAACCACCAGAATCGGTATTTCATCCTTAACTTTTTTGGCTAATTTGGTTTCTTCGGTCAAGCCGGGAATAAAACCGGTTACCGGCGGTTGCTTCATTTCAAGAGTATTGGTCAGATACAGATTAAACCGCTCGTTATCCTTTAATTTATAACCTAAATCTTCTAAGACCACGGAAATCTTAAAGTGTCCGATGGCATAAGGCGCCATTGATATTTCAAGGGCATAAAAATTCTTAAGAATATGTTCCCTGATAAACGGTTCAAAGTATCCAGCCCCTTTATGTTTTATTTCTTCGCAGGCTAAACGAATTGCCATTGCCGGAAAAGTAAGAGTTCCTGCGGCAGGGTCAAGAAGTGTAACACCACTTTCAGCCAGACCAGAAAGTTTATTAAACTTCTCCTTCAGGATAAGATGAATAGAATTAACGATATATGAAACCACCGGTTCAGGGGTATAATAAGCACCAAGTCGTTCTCGTTCTTCTGGATTATAAACCTCTAAGAATGTCTCATAGAAATGAATAACCGGGTCATTAGTCCATTTGTCAGTATGGAAGTCCTTAAGAATAGATGAGAGATTGGCATTAGCCAAAACACCGACAATATCATCAACAATCCATTCTATGGATTCAGGTAGTTGTGGTCCAATGATGAAATAGAATATATCCCTTAAAAGAGTAATTGTAGACGGTATAAAT
>JAZDFP010000377.1:0-4345 GCA_043807745.1 Planctomycetota bacterium | reverse complement strand
CTCACGAACGACCGCAGTTTTACCCTTTGCTTCCCAGACTAATTGATTATTCTGATAATGAGGGTATGACCAATTCGTAAGGATTTGTTCTGGTTCACTATAAGAAAATTGTGTGTGCAGAGAAGAAATAATAATGATAATACAGACAAAAAAGAATAAATTACGCAAACTAAAGTTTGCGGCTACTTCTTTATATATATCTTGTAGTCGTCCCGATGTCCATCGGGGCGTTAGAACCTCATTTGAAATTCCGTACGATAAATTACTTGCTTGTTTCATAACGAGCCATAATTAACTGCCATTTATTTTGTGCCTTGAGTATTTTCTCGGCGACTTCCCTGACGACGCCCTGGCCGCCATAAAGTTTGGTGATATAATGAGCATGTTTTATTACTTCCGGACGGGCATTGCGGACAGCAACGGCATAGCCTACTAATTTCATTACCGGAATATCAGGTAAGTCGTCACCGATATAGCAAATTTCTTCTGTTGATAATTTATATTTACGTAGAATTTTATTGAGTGCTTCTATTTTATTCTTGGCATTCTGATAGACTTCGGTAATACCGAGTTCCTTGGCACGATAGGTTACGGCTTTTGAATAGCGTCCGGTAATGATGGCTGTTTTAAGCCCGGCCCGTTGAAGATATACTACACCGGCACCATCATAGGTATTGAAAATCTTGGTTTCAATACCTTTATCATTGAGAATCATTCTGCCATCGCTGAGCACGCCGTCAACGTCCATTATGACCATTCTGATTTTTCTTAATTTCTGAATAGACATATTTATAAATTTAGATACTTAATATATCCTGAATATCAAGCATTCCGACCGGGTGATTATTTTTATCCACGACCGGCAATTCATCTATCTTCTTGTCACGCAGGATGCGCAAGCCTTCAGCCACTAAACTTTCCGGTAAAACCGTAATTGGTTTTCTGGTCATTATGTTTTTAATCGGTTGAGAAAGGATATTGACGTCTTCCCTGAGATGGCGTCTTAAATCGCCATCCGTAAAGATACCGACCAAACGCCGTTTTTTATCCACAATATTGATGGCACCGGCACGGCATTTGGTAATGACCATCAGGGCTTCCTGGACGGTCTTATTTTCAGTAATAATCGGATTAGCAGTGCCGGTTCGCATCACCTCTTTGATTTTGAGTAACCGCTGTCCTAATTCTCCGCCCGGATGATAGAAGGCAAATTGCTCTCTGGTAAATGAACGTTTCTTGAATACAGCCAGAGCCAGCGCATCGCCCAGTGCCAGCATTGCCGTGGTTGATGCCGAAGGCACGATGCCGAAAGGACAGGGTTCTTTAATCTTGCCTATTTCCAGCACAATATCGCTGTATTTACCCAACGTGGATTTTCTGGTAGAGGTGATAGAGATTATTTTGGTGCCGATTTCTTTTAGTTTCGGCAAAAGCCGGACGATTTCATCGGTCTCGCCGCTATTGGAAAGCATCAGAACAACATCGTTTTTGGTTACCCTGCCTAAGTCGCCATGATAAGCATCAGCAGAATGTAAAAAAAGAGATGGGGTGCCGGTTGAGGCAAATGTGGCGGATATTTTCTCTCCGATGATACCTGCCTTACCCATACCGGTTACGACAAGGCGGCTTGAGCAGTTGAGGATTTCAGAGAGTGCCCGCTTAAAATCGCCGTTGATTTTACCCTTGAGCGATTTCAGGGCAAGAATCTCGGCATCCAAAACCTGTTTGGCATAGTTTTGCATAAATAGAATTATATTTTATTAACATAGGTATGTCAATTTTAAGCCACAGATTTCACAGATTAAATAAGATGAGGGGTATCCCACCCAGGCATAATGTCTGGGTTAGGATACTCCCATTGTCGGTTTGATTGTCCTAATGCTGGGCAACCTGGATATTGAGATACAGTATCCCATTGTCCATCTCGTATCGGCAGAAGGATTTATCCGGCAGATTCAGCGGCTGGAATTCCACAAACGACGGGTCCTGAATACCTTTGAGATATTCGTTGAGAACCTCATTTTGTTTCTGGATAACCGTCGGGTCGTTGTCTGCCCGGACGATGAGCACGCCGCTCTGAATCAGTTTTTGGATAATCCCGGCCTTGAGTGCGGAGCGCATTCCTTCCTTGGCAATGTTGAGCGGTCCGCCTGCGGTGATGGTGTCACCGCCCCTGAGCATCTCTTCAACCCGTTTGTCACCGGTCAGCCAGTAACCGGTAATCGGTGCGACCGAACGGCCTCTGACCTTGTCGCCGGTGAAACGCAGGGTCGTGCGTCCCATACCTTTTGCCCAGTGGATTGCCTTTTTATCCACGGCATCCTTGAACCGTTTTGCCTCAATGCCGTCCACCGTTTCGTATGCCCTGTCTAAACCGTTTCTCCATTTGGCATATGACTCCATAATATTCTTCATCTGTGCGGTCTTGATTTCCTGGCTATTGAGTTCGCCCTTGGAGATACAGGTCGGCGCCACCATATTGACCCATTCCAGTCCTGATGTAGCGGCTAACTTGGTCTGGAACTTCGCCTCATTAGGCACTGATTGCTGACGTTTGATGTTGATACCAACGGCTTTGTTCTTCATTGACTCTATCCATTGCTCAAGCATATAGTCGGCATACGGATACGCCTCAGGCACAATCAACCTTATTCCTGATACTATCTTTGACATATTTAATCACCCCCTTTCATACTCTTATTACAGAAAATAGGTATTTCGGACACATAAAATAGGTGGTATGAAGAAGATTATTATAACTTGCGATATGTCAAGATGTTGGGAATAGAGAATTTTTAGGAATTCTGTGATTAAGTGTCACGTAAGGTAGGAAAGCGAGCACAAGAGGGGGTATACCATACCCTATAGTATAACACTCCATACCCTATGGGATAGTATTAGATACCATACAGCATAACACCGGATACCCTGGCTGGTAGCATCCGATACCCTATCTAATAGCACCGGATACCATAGGTAGTAGTATTGGATACCCCACCTGATAACGCCCGATACCCCAGGGGATACTATTGGATACCCTGACTAATAGCACTCCATGGGGTGTATAATGGTATCCGATACCCTCAAGGGTAATATCAGATACCCTACAGAGTAGCACGCGATACCCTACTGAATGGCATCAGATACCCCAGTGAGTAGCACCGGATAGGGTAGGTAGCGTCGTCCGATACCCTAATGACCGGCACGCCATACCCCCATCCTCCGCTGTTCCGAAGCCGTCCTTCGCAATTTCAAAGCCGCTACGGAACGGCGACGGATTGCTACGGAGTGGCGAAGGACAGCAGAGAATACTACCCGATATCTTGCTGGATAGAATTCCTATATTGATATGATGGGGGGGCGGGAAAAATGAGGGGCTATTCTCTGCCCTTTGATTTAACATCGGAAGCAAACTGAGAAATTGGTATTGCGTCCCCGGATTATCGGCAAAAGTTTCCTATCGCAATGTTTTTGATTCGACTCGTATTTCTCGCAATTTTTTAATCAAGTACCTGATAGCTAAAAATACAGAAATGACATACAGCCCGCAGAGAAAATAATTAAATGGTTTTAGAAAAGAAAAAATTAGAGATAAGATTAATCCAATCAAAACAATAACCGAAATCCAACTCACAATGGCTGTTTTTACCATAAGCTTTTTCTCTTTGGGATTCTCTGAGAGCCTTATAGGGAGATAAGTTCCTACCAATGCTCCGATAATTCCGATGACCGAACCAATTATTGCCCAGGTTATTGGTGAATCCATATTAGTTAACTCCTTTCTATTATCCGGTTAATAAGATACATTACTTCTTTTCAGGTAGTCTTTCCATTATTTCAGCAAGCAACATTTGGGTCTGTTTGCTTTCTTTAAAGACATGAAGTTTTATCTGACGATAAAACCCCATCCCGAAGAGTTGTGTGCAAAATAGTAGAACAACACATGCCAGGATTGACTGCCATAAACCGACATTACTGAACTTGTGCAGAAATGCACCCATGAGCAGGGACATCATTGTAACAACGCCGAGACCGCCATATAATGTTCCCCATAACCATTTTTCTCTCTGGTCCTGTTTTTCTTCTTCCTGTAACATCTTCTCTACCTCCTTTCTATAACTATTAAATATATTTTTAGAACAGTCTTCTTGTTGAAGAAGCGCGTCTCTTAAATTTTCTTTTCTCATTCTTGTTTTCCTCCGGGCGCCATCATGGTTCTTAAGGTGTTTTTTGCATAATACAATCGGGATTTAACCGTGCCTATGCTGCAACTCATGACATCTGCGATTTCTTCATATTGCATTCCTTCAATGAAGTAAAGCGTAAGAACCTCCCTATGTAGGGG
>JAZDFP010000376.1:0-4766 GCA_043807745.1 Planctomycetota bacterium | reverse complement strand
GATACCCTTACCTATACATACTCCAACTGGCTCAGTTCTCTGCCATACACAGTAACCGATGACGACCAAGGCACCCATACCTTGCATGTGGATGTGTCTGACGGCAGGGATACCAGGGGTAAAGATATAACGGTCACAGTCAATGCCACAGCTCCACCGCCTCAGCAGGAAGTTATCTTTATCTCGGATAACCGCAGTGACTACGGCGGCGATATACCTAAATATGAGAAGTTTGAGGTGACCTTTGATATCAAGTGGAAGAACCTGGACGGGACAGAGTACGACCCGGTTTCCACAGATCCATGGTCTGATGCTATTAATTATAAGGCAGGGAATTTTGTTGCCCATAACGAAAAGCTTTATAAATGCAAAACAGACCTTCCGTTATTATGGCGACCAATGTGGAGACAGGGGACGGATCAGGGATGGAATGTTAATGATATTGTTCGTTATAACAATGCTATCTACAGGGCAATTAAAGCCACGCCGGCGGGATGGGACAGGACTAAAATCTATAAAAAAGATGACCAGATGGGTTTTTCCGGTACTAGTTATATTTCTTATTCGATTTATACTTATATAAATAATACCCCGAAAAGTAACCAATATCCTCTGGGCAACCCAACTATGTGGCAGGAGACAGAACCAGTTCCTGAACCGGGGGTTACTTCCAATTGGCAGAATTATTGGGAGCTAGATAATTTAATCAATGGTGTAGTTGAACCGGGAAAAGACGGTGCAGAATATTGGCAGGATTTAGGTATTGAAACTATCAATCCTTATTGGCCCTATGATCCCAATCCCCCCATTAACGACTATTGGCGTAATCCTGATCGTAATACTGTTTGGAATAACAATACTGATTATACTGCCGGCAAAAACCATGTTACGCATAATGGGACTGTTTATGCTGCTATTAAAAACACACCTCGTGCTTGGGCTCTAAATAGACAATATTACACGGGCGATGAAATTAGAAACAATCAAAATAGAGAAAGCAGCCAGATTTATATTGCTAAGGGTACGCATTCCTCAAATGCTGATAATGCGCCGACACCCGGAGGAAATAATACCTGGACAGAAAAAGGCAATTTATCCGATTATTATGAACCAAACGTTTCAACAAACTGGACAGAGTATTGGCGGGCAAATCCTCCGGATCCTGTCCCTGCGGGTAAAGGCATCACCGTCAATGGTATTATCACTGCGCCGGATGGAAGTGAAATTGTTCAACCAGCGTTTATCTATCAAGATTTTAAACATCAAGACATTGAAAATAGTAATCAAACCGATCCCTATACCCAAACTAAGCCCAAACATTTTGACTGGTTGTATCCTCAAGGTAATGATGTCAAAGCCAAACCGGTGTGGAAAATCCGTTTTACGCCCACCCAGGAAGGCCAATACCACTTTCAAATTTCCGTTGAAGACCGCACAGGTAAAATAACCTACAACCCTCCTGCGCCCATAAATACTTTTTCAGCAATCGCAAATCCAAATAATCACGGGTTTGTTAAAGTTAGCCAACAGGACCCGCGCTATTTTGAAACCACTGATGACACATATTTAAATCTGCTTGGTATGAATGATTATACCACTACTACCTTTGGTATGGATTATCGTTATAGTAAACTCGGCGCAACAAATAGTCCTAATGGGGCATATTTACTGCGTCCGATGTGGTTTCCCGGACAGGGCCCGTCAATATTTGGCATGCAGACCAATGTGAATTATTTTTGGAAAGAAAATTATACCTCTAATATGCCGCGAAGCGAAACGGCTGAACTGTTTTCCGGCAAAATAGAAATGCAGACAGGCGGGACATATAAAAGTTCGAATATTGGAGCTTCAATCAATCCCAATACAGGCGACTATCCTTCCACCACTAGATACTTGTATAGCGTGTGGCTAAAAGCTCAAGGAATCGCACCTAAACCAGAAATTACTGACTACGGGATATATCTTAATGCGTCTGCGCTCACCAATCCCCAAGGTCAGACAACAGCATTAACCAAAACGTTTCACGGCGATGCCAGCGGCAATAGCGACTGGCAGCAAATCTCTACCTATTTAGATCCAGGGCAGGGTCAACGGTTTCTTACGCTTAAAGTAAATGTAAAAGATGTCTTGGGTTCTCAATCGTTTGAATCTCAAATTAATACTATTCAAAGCGGTCTGTTTTGGATGACTGATTCTTCATTAAGAGAAGATTTAACCCCTTTAGATCCCAATGATGCAGAGTTTGGCCCAGAACTTCTGGGGCGCACTGATTTTGATTCTCATAAATCTATCTCCCAGCAGGAGGCCTGGAAAGCGGATTATCAAGTGGAAACAGCCAAAAAAAACGGCATTTATTTAAAACCCTGCCTTATGGCCTGGGATGAAAGAGTATTTAGTAGAATAGCTCCTGATGGCACCATCGTGTGGCCAATCGATCAAAACAATGTCTATGCTGAACATGCGGAGAGTAACCATGCCTCAAGAATTTACCAGCAGTACCTTTTCCGTTATCTTCTTGCGCGATGGGGTTATTCTACCGCCATTCATTCTTTTGAATTTGTCAATGAAGGAAACCCTTCGAGTGGATTTCATTATAGTGCGGTCCAAAAACTGGCTAAATTTGTTAAAGAAAATGACCCCAATAAACATCTTGTCAGCACCAGTTTATGGCATAGCTATCCGACAGAAGAATTTTGGGACAATCCTGCTTACCCCGATGTTGCTTTTGCCGATTGGCATTTGTATACAGGACCAGACGCCTATGGAAGTCATCAGATGGAATATTATGGTTGGCCTGATGGTCATTATCATATTGAAAAACTTGATGATAACGCTCATAGTCCGCCAAATTCATTTCATATTAGTAATTCTAACCCCACAATAGGCGGTATTTCATTTGTCGTAAAACCAAACCATAAATATCGCTTTGAGGCATATATTAAAGGTGTAGGAGTAAATGGCAATTTAAACCCAACCATTAGAATTCTTTTTAAGAAAGGACCGGGGGTTTATTCCGGGATTCCGGGCTTTGATTTTTCGCCTGATGTGCTGGGATTTTTAGGGGATTACGGTTGGAAAAAATGGGAGTTTGAAACGCCTGTTGTGCCTGAGAATACCAAATATGTTTGTCTTGTTCCTAAAATGAATAATACCACAGGAGATGTTTGGTTTGATGACATCAGGATGTTTGATTTAACCGAAGGTGGCGTGGAAGTTGAAGTGCCCAATGGAACATTTGACGAACCACGGACTTATTATGATACTGCTTTAATGAATCACGAAATGGGTGTTCAAGTCGGCGCCAATGAAACCCGCGCCGTTGCCAAACCACTGATACGCGGCGAGACCGCCATTGCTGTCACAAGCCCAGACAATTTAGCCGATGATACTGATGGGATATGGTATAAAAAATTTGTTTGGTCGCTTATTGAACCTTATGGAGTTATACCTCTTTATTACGATCAAAGTATTATCTATCAAAACTATCAAAATACATTGGATAAATATGCTAAATCATACCAAAAATTTATGTCAGGTATTCCATTAAACAACGGCAAATATGAGGACGCTAAAGCCCGAGTTACCGTTTCGTCTCCTGCTCTTGAGCCAAACCAAGACCCTAAAGCCGTCTTGCGCGCCTGGGGACAGAAGGATTTAGCGAATAACCGTGCTCATCTCTGGATAGATAACATTCCGTATAATTGGAAGAGGGTAGTTGATGCCAATACACCCGGTTCAGGTATAACTCTGCCGCCTCCAGTCTCCGGCACCGTGACGATACCCGGTTTTGCGGAAGGTAACTACACCGTAGAGTGGTGGGATACGTCAACCGGCGAGATTGTCCAACCGCAAGGATACACTCAAAGCTATGAGAGCCGCGATGGAAATATCGTCTTGACAATCCCTGAATCTAATCCCTTAGTCTCGGACGTCGCAGTGAAGATATATCCGGCCGAAGGACCTCCATCCGACGTTACACCGCCCTCGAAACCTTCTGGTGTAACGGCCGTGGCGCTCGATCACCAGACTGTCCGGATAAGCTGGAACGCCTCAACAGACAATATCGGCGTAACAGGCTATACCGTAAACCGCAATGGAAACTCTCCCTTCACGGCCAGCGCCACCTCATATACCGATTCACCGCTTACACCCGAGACTATCTATAACTACACCATTGTCGCCTTTGACGCCGCGGGGAATATCTCAGAACCCAGCGATGTCGTAAGCGTGACCACTCCGAAATTGCCCGACACTACGCCTCCAGTGATAAGCGGCGTAACAGCATCCGGCATTACCCAGTCCTTGGCCACCATAAGATGGACTACCGATGAGCCCGCGACAAGCCAGGTCAGATACGGCTTAGACGCAACCTGTAGCTCCATTATGCCGGAAGACCCCGCCCTTGTGACAAGCCATAGCGTTGATATCGCGGGGTTATCCTCAAATACCGCATACCATTATAGGGCCATATCAAAGGACAGATTCAATAATACATCCCAAAGCATAGAGAATATCTTAAATACACTGAATAATCCTCCCGATATATCATTCATACCCGATACTATAACCAAGAATGGAGGTGAGGTTATCACTAACTTGGAGATAGAGCGCGCGACGGACCCCGATCCCGGCGATACCCTTATCTATACATACTCCAACTGGCTCAGTTCTCTGCCATACACAGTAACCGATGACGACCAAGGCACCCATACCTTGCATGTGGATGTGTCTGACGGCAGGGATACCAGGGGTAAAGATATAACGGT
>JAZDFP010000375.1:0-4817 GCA_043807745.1 Planctomycetota bacterium | reverse complement strand
TAGAAGTTGTTCTAAAATCGGGATTGCCAGACCCGATTGGTGCATCTGTCAAGCAGGATATTATTGAGTTCGGAGTTACGGGTATTGATGATGTTCGTTTTGCCTCCATCTATGTTTTAGACGGTGAGTTAGTTGAAGGTGATGTTGATATTATCTCCAGAGAAATTCTATCTGATAAGACGGTTCAAAAATACTCTATAAATAAACCGTTGGAAATATTTAAGAATGACAAACATCAAGTGGTTACGGTATTCCTTAAACCGGGCGTGATGGACCCGGTAGAATCAAGTCTTCTCAAAGCCATTAATGATTTCGGGTTTAGAATCAATTCTGTCCGGACAGGTCGTAAATATTATCTTAACGGGAATATTTCACAAAAGGATATTCCTCGGCTTTCTTCAAAGATATTCGCTAATAACGTCATAGAGAATGTTTTTGTTGGCCATAAAATGCTTACCGAAATACCGGACGCACCTCCATATTCCTTCAAATTAGATACGATATCTTTAATTGATGTTCCCGATGATGGTCTCCTTAAAATAAGTAAGAACCGGAATCTCTCATTAAATTTGTATGAAATGAAAACCATCAGGGACTATTCACTTAAACAGCAACGTAGTCTGACTGACATTGAATTGGAAACTATTGCCCAGACCTGGAGTGAACATTGCAAGCATAAAACATTGAGAGGTATTATCAAATATCAGGAGGAATCAGCGGGTGGTAAAATCACTACCCAAAAGATAGATAATCTTCTAAAACAAACCGTGATGCGGGTAACCAATGAATTAAATAAACAATGGTGTATTTCTGTGTTTAAAGATAATGCCGGCATTATTGAGTTTGACAAAAGTAATGCGGTTTGTTTTAAGGTGGAAACTCATAATCATCCTTCGGCAATAGAGCCTTATGGCGGAGCCGGGACTGGTATCGGTGGCGTTATCAGAGACTGCTTAGGTTGTGGCTTGGGTGCTAAACCTATTCTGAATACAGATATCTTTTGTTTTGCCTCGCCATCTTTTCCCTTAGAAAAATTACCGGCTGGTGTTCTTCATCCCAAACGAGTATTCAAGGGTGTTGTGGCTGGCGTTAGGGATTATGGTAATCGGATGGGTATACCAACAGCGAATGGAGCACTATATTTTGACGACCGGTATCTGGCTAATCCGCTTGTATATTGTGGAACCATAGGCATTATGCCCAGGAATAAATGTTTCAAGCATTCTCAATCCGGTGATTTGATACTTTTAGCAGGAGGACGCACAGGTCGTGACGGCATTCACGGTGTTACTTTTGCATCGCTTGAATTGGATGAAAAGTCGGAAATGATTTCTTCCGGTGCGGTGCAAATTGGCAACGCCATCACGGAAAAAAAGATGATGGATGTGATACTGCAAGCAAGGGATTTGGGTTATTATTCCGCTATAACTGATTGCGGTGGCGGTGGGCTTTCTTCTGCTGTCGGAGAGATGGCTGAAGACCTTGGATGTGTCGTTGAACTTGAAAAAGTGCCTCTTAAATATCAGGGGCTTTCTTATACTGAAATCTGGATTTCTGAAGCACAGGAACGGATGGTTTTATCTGTTTCACCCAAATATGAGAAAGATATTATGGAACTTTTTAACCGTGAAGGTGTGGAAACCACTATTATCGGACGATTCACCAATGATAAGAAATTAGTTCTGAAATATAATGGTAATTTAGTAGCCAATTTAGAAATGGAATTCCTACATAACGGTTTACCAAAGATGGAATTAACGGCTGAGTGGTCTGAGCCTAAATTAAAAGAGCCTAAATTTATGACTCCTCAAGACTTTGGTAAAACCTTAAGGCAAATTCTGGCAATGCCGAATATATGTTCTAAAGAATGGGTTATTAGACAGTATGACCACGAAGTTCAGGGTGGCAGCGTGCTTAAACCGTTACAGGGTAGGAATAATGATGGTCCCGGAGATGCCTGTGTCTTCAGGCCGATTTTAGATTCTTATCGTGGACTTTGCGTATCAAACGGTATGAATCCAAAATATGGCGATATAGACCCGTATCATATGGCCGCATCTGCAATTGATGAAGCATTAAGAAATATCGTAGCCGCAGGTGGTAATCCTCAAAAGACCGCTTTATTGGATAATTTTTGCTGGGGGAATACAGGTAATCCTAAACAATTAGGTGCCATTATTAGAGCCGCTCAAGGTTGTTATGATATTGCACATATTTATGAAACACCTTTTATTTCAGGAAAAGATAGTCTCAATAATGAATATAGAGTTTCAGCCAAAAAGACTATTTCTATTCCGTATTCATTATTAATATCAGCTATCTCTGTAATTGACGATGTGCGGCAAACTATTTCAATGGACCTCAAAGAAGTCGGTGATTTAATATATATTGTCGGAAGGACCAATAATGAATTAGGCGGTTCACATTATTATGACTTGCTTGGTCATTTGGGAAAGAATGTCCCGCAGGTGGATGCTGTGCTCGGCCGTCAGATAATGCTTGTTGTTTCAGAAGCAATTCACAAGGGTTTTATATCCGCTTGCCATGATTTATCTGAAGGTGGATTGGCAGTAGCCGCGGCTGAGATGGCTTTTGCTGGCGATATCGGACTTGAGATTAAAATCTCTTCCTTACCATTTTCAACTGGTTCACAGAAAAGAGATGATATTATTCTTTTTTCTGAGTCCAATTCTCGTTTCTTGGTAGAAGTTAAACATGAACATAAAGCGGATTTTGAGAAACTTATGATTGATTGTCCTTTTGGATTAATAGGCAAAACCATCAAGGATAAAAAACTTAAAGTTTACGGATTAAATAATTCGTTGATAATCAATGAATCGTTATCAGGTCTCAAAGAATCCTGGCAGAAACCGTTGAAATGGTAACAGGTTGTCTAAAAAGTCCATCACTGTCATTCCCGCGAAAGCGGGAATCCAGAACGCTGTGAGGAACCTGGACTCCTGCTTTCGCAGGAGTGACATACACGGAACAGGAATGACACTTTTTGGACAGCCTAGTAAGATTTTATTTATAGTTCGGCAGTCTCACTATTGAGCTAAATACAGAGCGGAGCGAAGTATGAGTAGTCAGGCACCCGTTCCGGGTTCTCGCTCTGAGAACCCGTCAGGGTTCGTAGAGAAACTAAGAGTAGCCCGTTTATCTATCATATCCAATACCATTCTCGTTTTTGGGAAATTGTTTATTGGTATTATTACGGGTTCAGTTAGCGTGGTTTCAGAAGCCATTCATTCAGCCATAGACCTATTAGCGGCTATAATTGCCTATATCTCGGTTCGGGCAGCAGGTAAACCACCTGACAAAGAACATCAATTTGGCCACGGTAAAATAGAAACCGTATCCGGTTACATTGAGGCAGTATTGATATTCTTTGCTGCCGTTCTGATTATCCATGAAGCATATAATAAAATTATCAATAAAACCGGCATAGAATTTATATGGTTAGGCTTAATAGTAATGGGGATATCAATTATACTGAACTGGTTTGTTTCACGTCGGCTTATGGCTGTGGCAAAAAAATATAATTCTATAGCATTAGAAGCCGATGCCTTGCATCTGACTACCGATATTTATACTTCTTTAGGAGTTCTGGTTGGATTAGGTATTATTCAACTAACCGGGTGGCAGATTGTTGACCCGATTGTTGCCATCTTCGTAGCGGCATTAATTATCGTTGCGGCTTATAAATTAACCCGGAAATCTGTCAGTGACCTTGTTGATGTTAAATTAACTGACGAAGAAGAAACCGCCATCAAAAGGATTCTGGGCGAACATACTTCCGAATTTATAGAATATCACGAGATGCGCACGAGGAAAGCCGGTAATACACGTTTCATTGATTTACATCTGGTTATCAATAAACAACTTCCTATAGGTGATGGTCATAAACTGACAGACCACTTAGAAAGTGACCTAAACAATACATTTCCAGATGCACATATAATGATTCATATTGAACCGTGCGATGGGAACTGTCATGGATGTAAAAAGGAAATCACTTGCCCGGATGGGTTAACGAAAAAACCTTCTGTGTAGCCCGAATAATTCAGAGATACTACCTCCCCTACGGGACCCACTGGGTCTCGGTGAGACTCCCTACGGTCGCAGCACAACTACACTAAATCTACTATCATACAAAGCCGGGGCGAGCAGAGTAATTCTAATTGAACCGTATATATTCAGGGCTATTATTTGAATCTCCCCGCTCCTTTGATTGGTTGGATAGAATCCTAAAATTTGGCCATTAACTAAATCAGGGTCAGCAACCGAATCTCCGTTATATTGTCCTTGCAGGACTACAACTCCCACAACCTTATAACCTAATTTAGGTATCGTAACCGCGCCATCAGCTATTTCACCTGTTGCTACCGGAGGGTCTAAGGTCTGGTTAGGCCCGGAATCCCGTCGGGGCGGGAACAACTTATCCGGTGTAACTGCGCCGTTGACAATCTTCGGTGTAGTAACTGAGTCATCTATTATCTCTAAATAGCCAACAGAATTAGACGCCAGTTTTATCTTGGTTACCGCACTATCGGCAATCTCAACAGTTCCATTCCTTGCACCTGACCTTCAATTCAGCCATATCATCCGGTGAAATCCCATAGGCGGTTGGGTCTGCAGCCAACTTGGTTAGAAAATTATGTAGCCGGGAATCAAAATCAAGGTTATCTTTTGGGACTTGTCCCGAGGGCGCAGTCCGAGAGATATAATCTTTGTCAGGCATTTTATATCTATTTCTTTACCATAAGTTATTCCAGATGGGCGGGACTGTCCCACGAACCACATGTAGGGGCACGTTG
>JAZDFP010000374.1:0-4723 GCA_043807745.1 Planctomycetota bacterium | reverse complement strand
CAGGCACAGGGGCCTGTCCCTACATATTGGTTTTCGCAGCAGGCGGTGATGAAATAATAATTCGATTGGGAATAATCATATTTTTTTAATCGGATATTTGATTTTCTGGTTATTATTTGGTTATTGTCTGATTGGTGATTGGTCATTATTTGATTATTGTCCCGATGTCTTATCGGGATCCCGACTTTGTCGGGAAGATTTGGTGTTTGGTTATTGTTTATTTCCAAGATTACTCTCCATCATCTTCTCCAGCGCTATTCTGGTATTTGCCGTTTCATCAATAATCTGAACATCAGCAGGCAAAGCAATAGTAAACTCGTAATCTTTAATACCGGTATTAACCTTCCAATCCTTAAACTCCTGCGTAGTTTCGGTATTTATTTCAAACGACTGTTTCGCGCCGGGGACATTAATAATTAAATGCGCTGTAATCTCTTGTTTGCAAACCAATAATACCTCACTATTATCTTTACTCGTCCCGCGTCCTTCATCCTTCAGCCCTTGTCCCTCATTACTTCTCTCTATGGTAATCCGGATTTTATCAAACACCTGATTCCCGGATGAAAAAGGTTTCATCAAATCCAAAACATAATAATTCTTTCCTCCCATAGCCTGCTCGCTTAACTTATAATCGGCTTCGGGCAGATTAATATTTTGTTTCATCATCATTGCCTTGAATTTATCACGCAATTCTTTAGAGATATTATTAAACTCAACCTTCCTGGCTATTTTCGTGCGCTGATCATAAGCCCATGACCTGCGCCCGTCAAAGACCTGAATGATTTTTTGTTGAACATCATCGCGGTCGGTTTCTTGTTCTACATAACGTTTATCCTTTTTAACCGTCATCTTAGTAATTCCGTTGGCGGTCTTTTTCCCCTTCGGCCCGTAAACCGCGCTGTTTTCTTCAATCGTTACCTGATAATCATCAAGTGAATCCATATTCTGCTTGACTTGATCCAAAATCTGCTGGGCTTTAGACTTAGATTTTGGCGCCTTGGGTTTAAAATCCTGAACGCCTGCGCCCGGATCCAACGGCTTATCTTCAGCCAGCAACGCCAGCGGCATTGCCGCCATTACCATTACCGCAAATATTTTTAATATTTTTTTCATCTAAAAATCTCCCTGCTACCCCTTTTCAAAATAAGAAAACTATTGCACTGTAATTTTCTTATTTACTGAACTTCTTGCCTAAGCTGAATTAACTCTTGTAGACGTTTTTCAAGCTGCGGTGATACCGAAAAATTTGTCACAATACTCGCAAAAGTATCTTTGTTTACATAAGGCATAATTTCATGCACTAGATTTAATTTTATTTCGAGGCTTTCTTTTGACTCTAAAATTTCTACTAATCTGGGAAGCAAATCTTTCGTATTCTGCTCTCCGAAAGTAATCTTCCCACCCTTGTCAAATAAAAAATACGTATCTCCCTTCTTAAGACGCTCTTCAAGATTATTGCGCTCTCCCTCAAGCAATCCCAGTATACTTTCTTTATCATATTTAAGCGGCTCTCGTCCTTCAAACTTTGACAAACGAATCCTATCGCTGGACCCATTATGCCAGCGAACTATTGCTATTTCCGGATATTTTGAATCAATCCTCGCGTTATCAACACAAGGAAGCTCCTGATAAGTTTTTAAAAGTAGTTTCAACGTCTCTTTAGGCGGAGAATGTATTCTAATATAAGCGTTTTTTTCTCCGATATATTTAATCAATAGCGAATCAAATGGCGAAGTATTTTTGGTAATCGCCGCGGGGAGTTTAGGCTCTGTAATATTTTCATTCTGAACGGCTGCAGGCGGCGGCCAACGGATTGGCGGCTCAATCATCTTATCATTCAAAAACAATGCCAGTCCCTTACGAGTAACCACATACGGCACATCTATGTACTTTCCATTTAAAAAAACAAACCCACTGTTAATTGACTCTCCTTTCTTCACACCAAACTCGTCAATCCATAGAGAATCTTCAACCGGCTCGGCTTTTAGTATTAACGGAAAAGCCATTATTAAAACCCATATAAATATCGCGTTAACTATCTTCATCTTACGCATATGATTAAAACGACCATTCCTTATTATCTGGTTTGGTATCTACATCATTGGGCTTAATCCTATCGCCGTCTAAACGGCGGCCTCCATCAGGATCGGAATTACGGCATTCTTTACCTACCGCCTGCATTTCTGTCAGAATATTCTGCCCTTCCTCATAATCAAAACCAAGGATAAATTTTCCATAAGAATTCCCTGCCCAACGATGATTACTCGTATTCCCGCCGCTTAATTTCTTCAACGCTGAGTCGGCTGAAACCGTATCATTCATATATGTGTCAAAAATTACACATCCCCAGCCTTTCCTTTTATCAACGCTCGGTTCCGGAAAAACCGCGTCATCTACCATCGGAGCAGGACACAAAATAGTCCAATTGTTACCCTTCATCGCTAAATTTGCAGTATACCCAATACCCCCGTCATATGCCTCTCCAGCAGTTCTCTTTTTTGCTAAATCAGTTGTGCCATTCATTCTTTCTAAAAACTTCTTATTTACACCTTTAGCTTCACTCTCGTTGGTTGGATTTTTATAACCGGACCGCCAACGCCCGCCGGCCGCCTCTTTTACGGCGCCTTCAGTAGCAGATGCGCTAGCCGAATAACAAATTGACCATAAAGCAATTGCTTTATGGCTATTTAATGCTACTAACCAATTTGCCGAAAGCCATTTACTGCTAACTCGCGCATAATAGCAACCTTGGGACCATTTTGGATCAAGAGGATCAGGCGGAATCAATTCCCGGGTCATATCTGTCTGACCATTAATCCAATTATCTATGGCAGTACTACCGGCTGCGGAATACTCGGCATATACAGCCAAATGAGCGCCGGCTTCCCCATGAGATACCACTGTAAAAATCCCGCAATTAGCCATATTTTTATAATTCGCTATTGAACACGTCCCAAAGTTATCGTCAGTATCGCCTGTCGTATCTTCAAACCAAACAACCTGCCACCCTTGATCTTTTATTTGATTTTCAAATTCATCCCCATCACCCCAGCCTAAATTATTCCCGGAATTTCCATTAGCATTAGTTTTTAATGGCGCCCAAACATAGGCAATCTTAGATTTTGCCGGGGACCATGAAGGTATTTCAACTACCAAAACCTTCACTTCATCTTTGGCTATTTCTCTTCCATCTTTAAATTTATAAGTCAGCTTAATATTATTTGAACCCTTTGTAACCCCATCAACATATACCTTAGCGGGTAAAACCGCAGGGAAATCATAAGTCTTAGGCAATTTGATTTCAGTAGCCTTATTACTATCTACCCAAATTTTCAATCCGCTATCAGCCTCCAATACTACCTGCGTATCATCACCAGCCAGCTCAACCTTTAATTCCATAGGCTTAAGATAATCTTTAATAATTGAACTGCCTTCAGGGGTATCTCCCGCTAAATCTTTCGGTATTATACAACCCGGCTTTTCATCCTCTATCAAATTATCATCTGTATTTATCTTTTCATCATTATTAGAATCAATAGCTAAATCAACTCTAACAACCGTCAAATTAATTTTATCATCAATAATCGTCCCTGAATTATTATACTCCAGCACCAGCTCTACATCTCTGTCCGCGCCGCTTAACTCCGCGCCCTCTACCCAAAGTTCTTTAGGCAAATCCGTAGGAGTAGAATAGGTTTGCGGTAAGGTAATTTCATTATTTTTGGTTTTACTATCCCAAATTTTGATTTTAGAAGCACCTTGCGTTATTTTAAGCGTCACAGAACCGCTATACTCCGCTTCGGGATCAACTGGTTTAATAATAAGCTTAACCAAATCATCTTCGTTATTTACCGGCTGGGCAGAGTCATTATCGGCTTTACCGTCTTTATCGTCATCATCATCATTAAGCATAATAAAACCGCCGGGAATTTCCTCCTGACTGTCTCCTGTACCCTCAAGCTCCAGATTTACTATCGGCGGCAGGATTGGTTTTATTTGTTTAATCTCCGCGGCTCCCCCCAAATTCAACACCGCGCCATTGTCTAAGGTAACTTTAAAACTAAGCTTAATTTTACCGCTATCCTGATTACCTAAATTCAACTGCCCGTTAATTGTATCATTAATAATCAGTTCCCAGAAACGGTCGTATTTCTGCGCCCATTCCAAGTCAGTTCCGTTAAATTGAAGCGGCTTAAAATTGCCGTTAGCTTCAACTTGGAATACTTCTATTGCTTTAATGTCCTGCCGGCTGAAAATCATAAAATCCAATTGAGCGCCTTTATCGGTTTTATCACCTTCAATAACCCCTCCGGATAGAGATAACGGAAAATATACTTCCGGCTGAATAGCCGCTGATGAAGGCTTATTCAATTTGCCGATCAACTCAGGAGAAACTGTTGACCGGATAGTCCCGTATAAATCCCATATATCCGACTCATCAACCGGCCTCCTGCCCAATACTTCCGGATCTTCAGCAAGGGCCTTAAACAACTGTTTGCCCGGATAAAACGCGGCTTTATCCCTGGCCAAATCCATAGCAATAATATCTCCGATGGAAGAAACCGCCAGATTACTATAGCTATTAAATAACCATCCCATCCATTCATCACCTAAGATACTCTTTGTAGCGGCAAAAAATTCCTTTTTCTTACGGTCAAAAAAACCGATATTTCCCGTATAATCAAAACAAGCGCAGGCTAAAGCAAAATCCGTATTATAATTG
>JAZDFP010000373.1:0-2865 GCA_043807745.1 Planctomycetota bacterium | reverse complement strand
AACGCCCAAGTAATGTTCCATTATTCGGGGTATACCCAATTTGAGTGTTTCATCTGCCACAAAGAAACTAATTTATTCAGGGTAAGAAAAGATAAAAAGGTTATTTGTTCTAAGTGTTGGAAGAAATCTAAAAGGCAGTATCTCTATAATTGACTAACCTAATTTTAGTATTCTTATGCCTGTTGCCTTTTTCAGCACTCATAATAAATAAGGTAGACATCTGGCACGGGCAGGGTTATTACGCACAGGGCGCAGTCCTGATAATCTATTGCTACCACCTATTCAAGAAGTGTAGACCCCTTTCTGTATTATTCGGTTGGGTAGGATTGTTCACGTTATTCCAATTTGTCTGTGTACAGATACAGACCCAACAATATGCTGTTAAATTATTCCTCCCATTTTTTAATTTTATTTGTATCGTTATCTTATTTGATGTCCTGACTACCTATTGCAACAAAGATTTTTACACAAGATTTATCAAGTATTTTTCCGTATCATTCCTGATTGTACTTGCTTATTGCCTGATACAGAAACTGGGATTAGACCAATTCTACCGCATAATAGGTCGTTCACAGGAAGTAAACAATAATCAGGTGGTCGGGATAATAGGCAACCCGATGCACAACGCCCATTTCATCGCCATCTGCCTGCCCATATTATTTATATTAAAGGGATGGGTGAGGAAACTCGCCATATTCTTCGCTTTGTTGATGATAACGTTTACCGGGACATCTACGGGACTTATAACATCCGTCATAGTCCTGATATTCGCCCAGGTATTCCTGAAAATATTTTCCAAGAAAGAAATAATACTCTATTCAATTATTGGTATTAGTTTAGTCATACTTAAATATCCGTTCTTCTTAACCAAGATACATCAGTTCTTCCAGCCAGATTATAATTTTGAAAAGGTAGGAAGGTGGATGAGGTGGAAAGACTATTATCCTATATTCCTTCAAAAACCGATAACTGGATGGGGACTTGGGTTCATAAATGAAATGGCTAAGACCCCACAGTTCCTTAATTGGAGACACGTCCATTTTGAATATTACCACTTCGCCATAGAGACGGGTCTTATCGGGGTCGGATTGGCGTTTTGGGGGATTATAGATTATTTTAGAAGATTCAAGTCGGTGGCAAAGGACGAGACTACGGTAATAATGGCGAGTATGTTCTTAGCCTTCTTGCTTACGTCTTTTTCGGGATACCCGATGCACTTATGGGTTACAAGTGTTTTAGGAATAACCTCATACAGTTTTATGTACATTAGGAGTAAGTAAAATGCTTTCCACGTTAAAAGAGTTGCGGGAGAATGTGGCAACAACCACAAGAGAATTACAAATAAATTCTCTAATAGATACCTACATAAATTTGAGTTTACAAGAAGTCAACGATCCTGCGTGGGCATTTGAGCAAGTCCAAGCCTTCAGGGGATATAACCATTTATGGACGTTTAACCGCAGATACGCCACACTCCCGGTTATGAAGTCACTCATTTATCTTCCGAGGGACTGCGACAAGGTTAATCTGCTCTTATATTATGGCTCCGGTAGTTCCAATTTCACTAAATTAAGTTATCTGCCCGATGATAGTCCCGATATTGCCAATATCAATCCTAATAATTTTGGGTCGCCTCTGTATTACCGCAGGTGGGAGGAAGAAGGAGTATCGGTAAGTTTAACCACCAATGACAGGGTGACGGTGGTTTCTTCTTCTGGTGTTGATGTAGCACCTCTTAGCGTCTCAATAGTAGGTTATTCTCCCGCAGGATATATTCAGAGTGAAGTCCTTACCTTAAACGGAGCTGTAGTGGTGAACGGCACTTTGACTTATGCCGAAGATAGACCGTTAAAGATTTCAAAATCGGGTAAGACTACTGGACAGATAACAGTAGCCAAATTTACAGCACCATTGACGGTGCTTGTCGTATTAGGGCCGGAGGAGAGGACTACAAGATTCAAGATGGTTGGAGTTTATCCTTATCCTGATGAGGAATCGGGTAGTATAACTGCTTTCGCCAACTCCATAGTAGACCCCGGCGTAAAGACATTGGTTACTTCTCCCGCACACGGGCTAGCCGACGCAGATGAAGTCTTAATCACATTATCACCCATCTATAATGGGACGTATACCATAACTAATGTTACAACTAACACCTTTGATATATCAATAGTCTTTGTCGCTGAAGCCATAGTCTCTCAGAGATGGGATAAGATAATCTATAATCTCTACCTTGAATATTTCACAAGAATAAGACAGTTAGTCAACGATTCAGATGTCCCCGACATAGATGAGAAATGGTTATGGGTCGTAAGGTTGGGGGCTGTGGCAAAAGTATATCAGTATCAGAATAAAGAGACAATGTTTATTTCCGCACAAGCTCAATACGCATCAGGACTGAGAAGTATGGTGAAGTCAGATATGCAGGAATCAGATTATATTCCCGTATTGAGAAGCCACAAACACTTAACAGGAGTAGTCAAGACTGCTGATGACTCTTTCTCGCTCACTATCTAATCTACTTATTGCTCTTTCTCTGTTAGTATCTGTCCCTTGTTATTCTACTGATCCGAGGGCATTTCCCGCACAGGGGATTATGCAATTCTTGGGCTTGGACGACACCTCTAATCCAACCTCCGTAAAGGACGGTCGTGCCGTAGATATACAGAATATCAATCTCGGCATAACAGGAGAGGCGGAGAAAAGGAATGGTTATAGTTTTGAGGTTATGCTTGATACTATCACCGCTGGAGATAATTACGAACCAGTAAGAGGTCTGTATGAATTATATGATTCAGATCATATAAGGACGAAATTAGCGATAGGAAGCAGGTTGTATTCTTGGACTACTGGCGGGGTAAAGAC
>JAZDFP010000372.1:0-9886 GCA_043807745.1 Planctomycetota bacterium | reverse complement strand
CTATTTACTTTTCTATATCCATTCCTTTTTCCATCGGCTGACACACACCGCGTCGCATATTTCTTTATTTAAGCGGATTGCAAAACCATGCCCCAGATATATAAAACGATGATTTGTCTATCAATTAATTAGCAGGTTTCGTCGAAAGATGATGATGCCACAGAATTCATCATTACCAGAGAATAGTAAGATGATTACTTTCCCCGTATCCTTCGCCATATTCTTGATATCCCGCCAATCATTGATGAACCGCCATAGATAATCTTTTCAGGCGGGAGATACTTTGTAATCTCTTTATTTAACTCATCATAGTCTAAGATTGGCCGAATCATTATTTCTATCATTACCTTATCATTAACTTCAAGATGCAAGGCATCACCACTATAAAATATAGCTTTTGATATTTCATTCCATGGCAGAAAAGTCTTTATGAGAGCTCCTTTTGCCATGATACCTTTATTATTGATTATATATGTATTAAATATTTTCAGATAAGCATATGTCTGAATGAATACGCCGCACATAATCGATATTGTTGCGAATACCTTCATTCTTTCTTCATAAGTTTTAAAACTGAGACCCGAATAAATCATCACTAACCCAAAACCTAACAATGCAACTAGAAATGATATAAGCAAAAATACTGTGATACTACTTGGCTTTAATATTTTTTCATCCATATATATGTCCAATATAATTACATCATAGTGTCACCAATCCCGGCATTTAACCCGTTCTAAAAATGTCTGAATCCTTCAGGTTTTATCTTGATAACCTTTCCATTGCGATTACACCAGAATATGCCTTTTTGTTCCCAAATTAATCCAATAATTGATATTGGTATTTTATTAAATCTTTTATCGTGAATAATCTTTACTGCTTCTTCCATAGGTGCGGTAAAGAGTAATTCAAAGTCCTCTCCGTCAGAAAAGGCATGACGGAGTGCTTTATTTCCGTTTTTTCTGCTTAATTTATATGCGTCAAGACTTATAGGAATACTTACTTCATCAAGCATCGCTCCAATTTTATCGGATGTAGTCTTTTTCTTGCACCCCTGTACCTTCGGCAGATCCGCCTTTGGCGGACTGGTTTCTAAAATATGGTTTAGGTCTGCTAATAATCCGTCAGAGATATCTATCATAGAATTTAACTTATAATGGCGATTTAATAATTCTGATTCTTCTAATCGCGGGATAAACGAAAGGTGTTTGCCTAAAATACTGCCGCCTAATTTGCCGGTAACTAATATTGCATCGCCAATACAAGCACCGCTGCGTCTGATGGGTTTGAGTCCCCTACTGATTCCTAATAAAGTAGAAGTGATGGTAATCGGTCCTTTAGTTGACGAGATATCGCCTCCGATAATCCGGACGCCGAATTGTTTAGAAATACGACTCATCCCTTGAAATAAGGGATGAGTAAAAGATGATTTGGTAAGTTTCTTTGGCAATGAAGCGCTAATCAAGGCATATATCTTAGAAAATCCGCCGCCCATTGCCGCAAGGTCACTCAGAGAAATCGCTACTGATTTGTAGCCAACCTGTTCTGGCGTTGCTGAACGCAGATTAAAATCCACACCTTCTACGATGGTATCCGTGGTAGCATATAATAGATTACTATCAGGCAATTTTATTACGGCGCAATCATCGCCGGAGCCTATCAGGACATCCCCGCTCCGACTCGTCGTCGGAGACGAGGCGAGGCGGTTATATTTGAGGTGTTTCTGAATCCATTTGATATAGCCGAATTCGCTCTCGCTCATAAATGTCTAATCAATAATAAATGACTAAATCCTAATGTCTAATGACTAATCAATGACTAAGCACTAATGACTAATGTTTAATTAATTAGTTATTTTAATAATTACTTTCTTCTACAAATAGCAGCGAAGATAAGATGGAGTTCCTTTGCTTCCTGCCACAAAACTTTAGATTCGTTTTCCAGTGATGGTTCAGCAACTACTATTATTTTTAGCCAGTATTTACTTTCTCTTGCCTCTTTTCTGCATATGCCGATTTTATAGAGAAAATCCTTTTTTGATGAGGCATCATCTGCTTCACAATAATTCGCACCAATACTGGTTCCAGCCCTAACTAACTGACTAATCAGAGGGAGTGTTTCCGGTTTATGGCTAATTTTCTTGCTAAATCTAATAATCTCCTCGGCGAATTTTGTTGTCCTTTCTTCTAAATTATATTTTGGGTCATTAGTCATTTCTGCATTCTTTAGACATTAGTCATTAGACATTAGACATTTTACCCCTTAGGCGACTGGTCGTAAAACACGATTTCCTGAAGTGCTTTTCGTGGTTTAGGCTTGGGTTCTGTTGCTGCATAACCTAACGGAGTCAGTCCAACCACCCTGAGTTGTTCAGGTATATCAAGCGCTTTCTTGACTTCTTTTTCATCAAAGGCGCCAATCCAGCAGGTGCCTAATCCTTCCACTGTTGCGGCTAACATCAGGTGGTCAAATGCAAGTGCCAGGTCTATGGACCAACTCTTCATATAGTTGCCCTGCTTTTGATATGACTCGTCTTCGTTGGCACAACCGACAATAATAACCGGTGCTTCGGCAATAAAAGCCTGGTCACGACAGGGAGCAATCAGTTTTTTTCTTAACTCTTCAGCACGGACCACAATAAATCGCCAGGGCTGACCGTTCTTACCTGATGGTGCCATATGTGCCGCATCCAAGATACGATTCAGTTTATCATCGCTTACGGCATCAGGTTTATATTTCCTGATACTATGCCGTTTCCCTATCACTTCATAAAAATCCATACCTCATCCTCCTTTTTCATATATTAAAGTGCCCTATCCTTAGTGTGATACCATTCCATTTGTTCTTTTGATACATCTTCGTCAACATCAACTTTATATTTCAGAACATTGGCTGATGGTAATATCTCTTTTAATAACCATTGATTATCCTTACGGCCGAAGGTCCAGTATTGTTCAAATGGAGACACATAGGTGTCTTGACTGATTAATGAATTATTTCTCTTGAATACTCTTTGGGCGTGTGCGGTAATCCGAACCGTAAATTCATCTTTTGTATTCTCAGTAAAATTGCGAACCAGAACAATATCCGCTTTACGAACACAGAGGTTACGAAATTCTATGACTTCACCTTTATTTTTTCTCTGGTCAATTTCATTCTGTAAGGAATTAATAACCTCCGGGAAAAGTAATGGCTGAACTTTTTCTACACTGCCTGATTCACGGGCAAGATAAATATTAATAAAGGTGTTACGGGCGGTTTCTTTCATCTTATTCTCATCCCAGATTTTATCTGTTTGAATGAGAAAATTGAGGTGCCTGTGGATTTTATCATCACGTATTTTTATTCCTTCATCAAGTGCCGGACCGATTGGTCCTGTATCTTTACTGACAGATTCTCCATAGACCTGACGAAGTTGTTCATCGGTAAACATTTCCACAAAATTACGTTCACTTAATATATCCGATTCTTTTGTCTGTTCTATCTGGCGTAATAACCAGTTTGCTCCATCATATTGGAAAGTCCAGAATTCCTGGAAGGTAGCAGGTGTGTCATCACCTCTTATAAAGTCGCCCGTCTTGTCATCAATATAATAATCCCTTGCTTTTGCCTGGATAATTGCCGTGAATTCTCGCTTATCTTTTTTCTCATAATAGCGGATATTAACGATTTCCATAAAATCTATCGTCAGTCCGGCAATCATATTTATCTCATGATTACGTTTCATTGATTCAATTTGTCTCAGATGTTCTTTATAAAGGTCAGTCATCATCAGAGGCATCATCGGTTCATATTCCCTCGACTGCCAGCATTGCTGCAATTTCTCAAAGGTATCTCTGGCTATTTTCTTGAGTAAATCAGGTAAGATTGTTTGGTCTTGTGTGCTTAAAAAGGTAAGTAATTTGTAAGTTTTTTCTGATTTCTTTCTAATTTTATCTAATGGATAACAATAATCAAGGTTCTCATCTTGGGAAGAAGGGTAAGTTTTTCCCTTACGTAGCGAAGCAACAATAACAATAATTAAAACAGCAAAGAAAATAAACATAAACCAACCCGGTGCTTCTCCACCACCCCCGCCTCCGTGACCTCTAAAACCTCCTTTGTTATGAACTACAATATTATCAGCGATAAAAGTATGCGGGTTATCAACCTCAATATTATATACAGGAACCAAACCGGGTATCTGTTTTACGGATAATATCTTAGAATAAGAAAAAGTCTTATTGAGGTAAACACATAGTGATTCTCCGTTTTTAAGTGTGCCTGCTAAACTAAACTCACCATTCATTTTTAACAGCGGGTGTTCAGCAGTAATACGTATGATGGTATCTTCAGTTTGGATTTCAATCAGTTCCGATGTTGTGGAATAGATTTCTTGAACCTTTACAGGAATAAGATGATTTTTATTAACTCCTAAAACCATATCCCCTATTTGAATACTTTCAATCGGCTTGATACCATTTGGAGTGCCAATCATTGTGCCAGCCGGGAAACAACCACCGCCTTTATTATGAACTGCAACACTATTGGCAAAGAAAGTATTCGGGTAATCAGTGCGCAGGTTATAAACCGTGCAAGGAGTATTAACTATTTTTTTGCTATGAATAATCTCCATGGAAAGTTTTTCTCCATTAAAGATAAAAATATGGTCTCCAACATTAACCGATTCGGCTAACCGGAATGATTTATTGCCGATATATAAAGGATGCTCTGCTGTTACATGAAGAATAGTTCGATTAGTGACTATTTCATAATATTTATCGCTTTCAAGAGTAATGATTTCTTTGACCGGCGCGCTAATAATTTCACCTTTAAGAGTAAAAGCAAGCAGGTTATCTCCTGTTTTAACCTGACTAATAGGAATTTTCCGACCATTTGCTAAAAGTATTTCGGTATCAGGGAGAAAACAACCTTTATTATGAACAGCAATATGTTGAGTAAAAAATGTGCCGGGTGATTCAACAATCAGGTTATAAGCAGAATAGCAGCCGCTAACATTTCTGATTGCCAGAACAGGAACCAAAGAAATACATTTATCCTTTATTGATAAGAGATTATCATTGATTAATATATCCGATGCTCTTTTTAAGTCGGAGTGGTTAATAAAGAAAGGGTGCTCCGGGGTGGCTTTAATAACTTCTTGATAAGTGATTATTTCAATATATTCATCTGTATAAACTTTTATGATTTGGAGAACTTTTACCTGAATAATTTGGTTGCCATCCCATGATATGACATAATCATTTTGTTTGATGTTTTCAATAGGTATTTGTCCATTTGGGGTATTAATACAAGTTCCTTCAATCAGACATCCACCCCCACCCCGTGCCCAGAGAGGCAAATTATTTGAACAAAGTAAAATAGCAACGAGTAATATAATTCCTAAAAATAATTTATATGGAGAAAACATTTTATTTTCTTTCTGTGAAGAGAATATTACCAGCCGTGTATACCGGCAATAATTGCCGCAGCAATTACAATACCTATGGCAATAATCACAGCCGCAACCACCCTGCCGTAATATTCCGCTATTGCCACATTACCGCGGACAAGTTCTTTTTCCTCGTCTATCCGCGGTGTCATCATAGCAATAATCTTAGGGACTAAAAGCGAGGAAATGAGTATAAGAATAATTCCCAGAAATGCTCCGATTACTGTAAATAATACAGCATTTTGTATGTCACCTATCATTTATTTACTCCTTTCTATAAAAGATTTTATTTATCACTTTCTTGAGCAATATTAATGCCTAATTCTTTCAATTGTTCCTTGCTTATTTCTGAAGGGGCGCCAGTGAGCGGACAAGTTGCACTGCCGGTTTTAGGAAATGCTATCACATCACGAATACTGTCTTTACCTAAAAGAAGCATTATCAATCTATCCAAACCTAAAGCAATACCACCGTGCGGTGGAGCCCCATATCTTAATGCTTCTATAAAGAATCCGAATCTGTCCTGCGCTTCTTCCGGTGTTATTCCCAATAGATTAAATATCTCCTTTTGAAGTTCTGACGAATGAATACGAATACTACCGCCTCCAACCTCAATGCCATTCATAACCAAGTCATAGGCGCGAGATTTTATACCGGTTAAGCGGGACGGGTCTGATTTAAGTAATGGAATATCTTCTACTCTGGGTGAGGTAAATGGATGATGTTCACTTTCAATCTTCTTTAACTCTTCATTATACCTAAAAAGCGGAAAATCAGTTACCCAGCAGAAACTAAACTTATTTTGGTGTGCCAGTCTTAAGTTTTCCTTTAGTGTGTTTGATAAAAACCATCTAAGATAACCGAGTGATTTATTGACAATATTTTCATTACCGGCAATTATAAAGATAGAATTCCCTTCCTTTGCTCCCATTATTGAAATCAAGGAATGTTGTATTTCAGGAGATAGGTATTTAGCGACGACGCCCACAAGAGAATTATTTTCAACTTTAAATGAAATCAATCCTTGTGCTCCTAATTCCTTGACATCGGTAGTCATTTCATCAATATTTTTACGTGATAATTCATCTTTAGTGGAAGGCGCAATCAGTCCTTTGATTATTCCTGACTTTTTAACGATTTCCTGAAACACCTTGAAATCGCTTTTACCCAGTAAATCACTCAAGTCATAGAGTTTCATTCCGAATCTTAAATCAGGTCTATCCGTGCCGTAATATTTCATCGTTTCTTCATAGGTTAATCTTTGAAATGGTGTTACTACATCCGGGACAAGTTCTTTCATCATTTCTTCTATCAGAGATATAACATCATTTTCATCAATGAATGACATTTCAACATCCAGTTGGGTAAATTCCGGCTGACGGTCTGCCCTGAGGTCTTCGTCACGGAAGCAACGCGCTATCTGGAAATACTTATCTAACCATGCAATCATCATTAGTTGTTTGAAAAGTTGCGGTGATTGAGGTAGGGCATAGACTTGACCTGGGAATAAACGGCTGGGCACAATATAATCCCTTGCGCCTTCAGGTGTGCTTTTTGTCAGAATCGGTGTCTCTATTTCAATAAAACCATTACGGTTAAAATAATTTCTAATCTTATGCATAATCTCATGACGGAAAATGAGATTCTCCATTATCACAGGGTTCCTCAGGTCAAGATAACGATATTTGAGCAGGAGTTCAGGAGAACTGATTGTGCTGTCAGATAATACATGTCCACAATCTTTGCATTGGAAACTATATGTCCAATGTGTTATACTTGGTTTACATCCTTCTGGCCCGGCTCCAACACCAGAAGATATCTTTATTTTGATGAGATCACCCCTACATTTTGGACACGAAGAATCAATATCAACCGGTAATGGGTCACTTTTGGAGAGAGCATCTAATTCTTCAACATTTATCTCTATTTTACCAGTAGGCAGTTTGGGATTCTCGGAACCAGTTAGGCGGGCGATAACATTACCTTTTACAGCAATGACATAATAAGGTTTGAGTAATTCAGCTTGATGATAGGTTTCACTATTATTTTTCGGGTTAAAAACTAATTGGGTAATCCCGAAACGGTCTGCAAGGTCAATAAAGATAAGTCCGCCGTGGTCGCGGCGGCTTTTTACCCATCCCATCAGAATCACTTCTTTAGAAATATCTTTTTCGGTCAATTCACCACAAGTATGAGTTCGCTTCATTATTATCCTCCACTGATAGGCGGAATAAGTTTTATTTCATCCCCGTCATTAGGGATATAATCGAATTTCTTCTGCTGGTCATTAACCGCCACCAACATTACCATTCCAAGAGGTATTCCTATGTCATTGATGATTTCCTCAATGGTTTTAGGCTGACTAATTTCTTTTTCAAAGAATGCGCTATTATTCTGTCCCAGATAACTTTTTAAAATACCATAAGCAGAAATTTTTATTTTCATTCGGGTTCACTTATATAAGTTTATTATTTTTTTAGTCGCCTGAATTTCGAGATTAATCCTAAACGGCCTAATCTTCTTGCTCGGAATCTTGCTAATGTTTTTTCACTGAGTTTGCCTATTGCCGGTTGTGCTGGTGTTAAGGGTGTTATTGGTTTTGCCATAGATGAATTTTGAGGCATTTCAACTGTCTTTAAAAATCCTTCTAAATCTCTAATTAATTCAGATGGGGCCTGGTAACGTCCCTCTCTTTTTTTAGCCATCATTTTTAAAATAATAGTATTTATGACGTTAGAAATCATTGGATTTTTCTGTTTAGGAGGAATAGGTTGTTCATTAATATGTTTATTCATAACATCAATAGCCGTCTCACCCTTAAAAGGTATTTCACCGGTAACACAAAAGTAAAAAGTTATACCCAATGAATAAATATCACTACGAATATCAATATTAGCTTCTCCTCGCGCCTGTTCCGGCGAAATATAAGCGGGCGTCCCCACCAGTATTTTTTTCTGTTGAGAAGAGTCTTCCATAGTTAATTGTGCAAGTCCTAAATCGCATAATTTGATAGTCCCATCCTTGTTACTAATCATAATATTCCGGGGTTTAACATCGCGATGAAGTATATTATGCTTATGAGCATGTTCTAAAGCCTGACCAATTTTAAGTATAATACCGATGGCTTTCTTTTCTTCCATCGGTCCTTCTTGTTTAATGATGTCCTCCAGATTTTTGCCTTCTATGTATTCCATGGCAAAATAATGGATGCCATTAGATTCGCCCACGTCAATTCCCTGAATGATATTAGGATGATTAAGACGAGCGACAGAACGGGCCTCCTTGAAAAATTTCATAACAAATCTTTCATTACCAGCCAGGTGCGGAGATAAAATCTTAAGAGCGACTTCTCGTTCCATGCTTAACTGCATAGCTTTATAGACTGTACCCATCGCCCCTCGTCCAAGTATAGCAAGTATCTTATAGCCAACAACTTGGGTACGGCCGGCTTCTACCCCTTGTTTTTGGAAAATATCCTTCACCTGTGTTTCCGAAAGATAACTTTTGTCCATCATTATTTCCCCGAGTTTTTTGGGAATAACACCAAGTTCTCGAATCTTTTGTTGAATGTTAAGACATTCATTAACTCTTTCTGCTGTAGTGTAACCCAATTCTACAGCAAGATTACCAAAATTAAGATTTCTGATTTTTTCCATACTCAAAGAATTAAAGGATTATATAATTGTTTTCCTGCGTTATTAATCATAAATATAATCGATGATTTCAATTATAATAAATAAAAAATAAATATTAGTCAAGGGTTTCGGAATGATATAGTCACTATTTTTAGATGTATTAATATGATTAAATAGGAGAAAATTTATTGGTAATAGGAAAACGGCGACCTTTACCAAAGTTGCAAGGTGTAATCTTTATACCGGGTGGAGACTGACGACGTTTATATTCACTCCGGTTCACCATTTTAATCACCTTCGATACTACATCTAATGGTGTACCGGTTTGTTTTATAATATCCTTAATCCCCTTATTCTCTTCTATATACTTCTGTAAAATGGGGTCAAGTGTTTCATATTCTGGCAAAGTGTCAGAATCTTTTTGATTAGGTTTCAGTTCAGCAGTAGGTGGACGTTGAATAATCCCCAAAGGAATAGGATATCCGGCTAACCGGCTGACCAATCGGGCAGATTTCTTTATTTTATTATAAAAGTAACTATTACCATAAGAGACCAATTCATAAACCAGTGTTTTTGAAACATCTTTAAGTAAAGCAAATCCGCCGGCCATATCACCATATAATGTTGCATAACCGGTAGAGAGTTCGCTTTTATTACCCGTCGTTAAAACGAGGAAACCTAATTTATTAGAAAATGCCATCCAGATATTACCTCTGATGCGTGCTTGTAGATTCTCATGTGTTAAACTTATTTTGCTTCTGGATAATTTGAGCGATTTCAAATAACTATGATAAATCTTTATAATAGGAATAGTTAGTAG
>JAZDFP010000371.1:0-5283 GCA_043807745.1 Planctomycetota bacterium | reverse complement strand
CCGTTTTCATCTTTGGGAGGCTCAGGTCTCCCCTGAATATTGCCGATAGAGTCGTAACTATAGTTTTGACTACCATAAGGACCTATGGCGGACATCAGCCTGTTCACATCATCATAAGAAAAATTCTGCGAATTGTTTCTACTCACATTGTCGGTAATATTAGTAATATTGCCAATCTGGTCATATGTATAATGACAGTTAATGACCGCATTAGGATTGACAGCGGACCAATCTCCCAAGACAGGAGTGACCGTGAATAAAGATATGATTAGGCTCATAAGGAGAATTCTACTTTTCATGGGACACCTCCTCTCCCACGAATTCCCTAAAGGCGATTAGGTCTTTACGGTTTTTCACAATGAAAGTCGGATCGGTGAAGACAAAATCGCTGGTCTTGCCAGTGATGAGATCTGTCAAGCGAAGATTTGTTGAATCATACTGATAAGCGGTAGTCATGCCATTGCCGTAATCCATAGCAAGTAGTTGTTTGTTCCCATCATAAAGCATTGAACTGACATAATCTTTCCCAGCATCATCGCTTATTCTCAATAAATTCCCAGCATTGTTGTAACCATAATTGATTACACTATCATCAGGATAAGTTGTCTGAGCAATTTGGCCTAAAGTGTTATATTGGACACTGGTTATATACGTTCTATCCTTCTTATCTCCTTGGATTACCTTACCCGTGGAGGTCACCCTGCCCAATTCATCATAGTAAAATTTTGTGGATCCGGACAAGTCTATAACTTTTACCAGTCGCCCAATGGTAAAATTATTATTTGCACCATCTGGATCATTATCATAATGATAAGTTACATTCTTACCACCCATATAGGTTTTGGTAATTATTCGGTTCAAAGCGTCGTAAGACAAGATGGTCGGTTTCAGCTTTGCGTCGGTTTGGCTGGTAAGGTTACCATTTTTATCATATCCATAGGCCCACGTACCAGGTCCCATTTGCGGATCGTTCATGCTGGTCTTTCTCCCCAGCGTATCGTAACCTATGTTGATTCTGCCACCCTTATCCCTGTTGATGGCGGTTAAATTCCCCAGGGTGTTATATTCATACGTAGTTACATAAATAACTCCCGCATTATGCTCATCGACTTCGACGATTCTGCCGAAAGCGTCTTTGGTGTAATCGGTACTATGAAGGTTGGCATCAACGTTAGTAGTAGTCCAACCGTTAAAATTACTGCTTTGTAAGGATCCATCCGCATTACGCTGTTCTATTAGTCTGCCCAACGCATCATAGGCAAAATGAGACCTGTAACTGTTAGGGTCATAAGGATAAAATGTGCCGTCGACCCAGTCTGGATAACTTTTCTTGTCGGCAAAAAACGGTAAATATGCATATTGCACTTGCCCTCTATTGTTATATATCTTAATGTCTCCGATTATATAATCACCCCAAGACGTAGCGACATAGGATTGGGTCTGCGCTACTCTGCCCAGCCCGTCATAGAATTGATATGTCTTTATATATTCCGGCTCACTTGTCGATGTTCTTTCTGTAATCTTTCTGGATATGATGGTACAGGTAGGTATCGGAGTGTCAATATAAGTATAATACACCGCGGGAGAATCCTGTGTGTCTATGGGTCGCCACATGTTTTGTATTCTGCCAAAATCATCGTAAGAATAAGTAGTAATCTGATTATTGGCATCCGTTGCGGTTAACACATTCCCGAATTTCGGATCATAGGTGAAGTTCTGCGTTTGGCCCAACGCATTAGTAATGATCTTTGGGAAGGTATGATATTGGTCATCATACGTTGTGTTGGTGGTGTTTGTATTAGCATCCGTAGACGTAATGATGTTGCCGTATTGATCGTAGGTCATGTTGATTTTAGGATTTTCAGGCCCGGTGTCAAGCCATTTTTCCACTTTGGTCACATTTCCTTTAATTGGCGGGGCATTAAGTCCAAGCCCATCGCAGTAATACCAGATTTCTGCTACTTTGAAGTTTGTACTGTTTAAAGTATAGGTATGCCAGGGATAATTCACCAAATAGTGATCGTTATCATCGTTAGGGGCATATTCGGTAAATATCTTAACATCATCTTTAGGATCCGAAATATCTCCCAATAAATCAGACTCGATTAAATTACCGTAAGTATTGTCATAATTGAACGTGGACAGTACGTGTTTTGAGGTATTGTCGTATGAAAAGTTGTCCGTTTGAGTTGTATACGTAAAATAGCAATCCCGGGCTGAAGTAGGGACAACGCAATGATAATTGCTGGTAGTCTTCGCCTTCAAGTCGTTACTGTTGTTGTATGACAATACTGCATAAGCTTTGCCCTTATAGGGATTGCTTTCCCAATTTTCCGGTCCGGTACCTTCAATAAACGTATTAACACCGTCACCGGTAATCGCTATATCGTCAAACTTTTGATCCTGTAGAAATTTGGTGGATATGTAATTGCCTTCTGCATCAAGGGTCTTAACCTGCCCAAATCCCAGGAACTCTTTATTAGTTTGATCATAAAATCCGTCCTGGTATTCGTAGTAGGTAACCAGGTCATGGGTGGCATAGCTTGTTGCCAGGCCGTCATTAACGGCGATTGAACTTACCACTTGAATCGGGAAAGGTAGATATCTATTTACATAAGATGAAGAAGATTTGTAACTAACGGATGTCTTGCCACCCAAGGAACCTGTAACTAAAGCCAATAAATCAGGAGTCATCCCATTATTTATAAAAACTTTCAGGCCTGTTGCGCTTGCCCCATTTTCGTCAATGTAATTGGAGACATCGGTCCGACCGTCACCGTCAAAATCCGCCAATATGAAATTGTGAAGGCCGGTACCTTCCGCCGTCCAAAGACCTTTATAATTATAACCGGATCCGGTATTAAACCAAACATGCAACCCGCCATATCCCCCGCTAGACCGCGAATCATTCATGGCTACATCTACAAGGCTGTCCCCATTAAAATCCGCTAAAAACATCCTATTCAAACTTAATAGACTGGTAATGGCCGTTGTCCTAAACCAATAAGTGTTGTTGTTCTCGCCTTCGAATTTATTCCCCTTATTTATATATACGCCTATTCTAAATTCAGGAGTTGAAAATGGAGGATGGTTAATTTCAGGAATGGCGACGTCAACCAGCCCGTCTCCGTTAAAGTCACCAAACACAGAATCCCCTCTGGTTATATAAACGCCCTGGCTCAATGGAACCAGCCATACCCCCTGATCGACGAAACTTGTATGTTGGTCGTCCGCAAACCAAACATGTAGGCCATCGTTGCCCGAAACATGGGTGGCTAGGTCGTTTTTGCCATCGTTGTTGAAATCATAGAAAAAGCAATCCGACAAAACCGCTCCCGCACTGCACGACCATTTATCAGAGATGATCTTATCCCCAGAGTCTTTAATCCTGAATATGTCAAATCCTCCGGATACCTTCCTAATCATTTCCGTCTTATGATCACCATTGAAATCAGCGACTATAAAACTCGATGCAGGCGTGCTTAGCTGGACATTCTCTTCATATTTTACGATATTTGAGTTTGATATGCCATTTGGGCCGTTTAACCATAAATCTATGTGCTGTGTTTCAATCGGCATTTGACCATGCTGCCTGTATGTTAAATACACCTGGGCAATGTCTATAAGATTGTCTCTGTTAAAGTCGCCAAAATAAAAATCACTGTTTTCCGGGCAATCGGCCAAGGATATCAAGGTGACGAAGTTGGGAAATCCCGCACCATTGGAATAAGATACTTTTAGTCCTTTTTTCCCACTGATGTAATCAGCGATGTCCATCTTGCTGTCATTGTTAAAGTCATAAAACATGAAACCATAATCTGTCGGCGCATGGGTCCATGGCTCCGGAGCTCTTAAAAAATCTTGAGGGTTTTGAAGGATATTGCTTTGATATGTAAAAGTGGTCTCGGGCAAGCTGTTATTGGCATAGCTGGTCTGCTTTATATAGGAAAGCAACGATTTCCCGGTATCGGGACTTTGGCTGTAGCCGAATTCATAAATTCTGACCGGCTGCCCAGCCACTTTGGTTTCAATTGAGGATAATAATTTTGTGGTCTTAATTGTAAATCCAGCGCGGTCATTGGAATAACTATCCGAGCGAGCAGTCAAATTGAATATCACTTGTCGTAAAGGAGCGTTATCATTGCCGTAATGCGTATACTCTATACTGACAGGATAAATCTGGTTATTCGCCGTATTCGTATCAGCAACGTAATCAAAGTATATTTCATTACCATTTGGATCTATCACGTTACTGAGATACCAAGCAAATGTATCATTATGATCCTTATTAATGGTTGAATTTGGCCTTGCGCCAAATATATACTTGATACCGCTTTTGTCCCAAACCTGCCATTGGTTCGGGTTATTATGGGTATCCACATATTTAAATTTCATAAACGAATCACTAGTTTTCAATCGATATTGATTCCCGCCTATGTCTTGTAATTCCTGCATCGCACCTTTGGAGAGATAGACAAAGGTGTCGTGGTTATTGTATTCAGGTATGGCGTTTTTTGTCGATCGCTGGATAGAGCCAAAACTTAAGTCCCAACCCATGCCGCACCAGCCGTTTGCGCCGGAGGAATTATATAATAAGGACACATCCGGCTGCATTCCATGCGTCCCGGGCGGGACATCCAAGGATATATTATGGACAAAAGAGCCGGTAAAAATATAATTATCGCTGGCGTTCTTGTTCATACCCTCGTTGCCGGAAACCTTTTTTTTTGAATCAGGAGAATTTTTCGGTGCCGCCAAGCTGTAGCTGGCGCTGATTATCAACGCAATAATGATCGTTAGAATTACACTCTTCTTCATGGAAGACTCCTTAAAGGATGATATGACAAAATAAAAAAAACCAACAACATAAAGGAGTTACCATTTTATGCTGTTGGATTGAATATTGGTTTTCTGCCGCTTATTGCATAAAAACATAAGAAGTACGTCAGTCTCCCCTTTGACAGACTTCATATATCTTCGTTATGAGAATGCCAGAAAACCCCTTATTTGTCAAGCGAATTATGCCTTGAGCACCAAAGGACTAATTTTTTATAGAAAAACCAGTAAAATCAACTTAATCACTCCACCCCCACCAGTGCCTCAGCAATCCTTTCCATGGTCATCCTATAACGCATCCATCGGTCAGCCATATGTTTCAAGATAATATTTCAAAATAGTTCTCCTTGAAACATATGGCGCATCCCCCCGCATAGATTTCGCAGAAATCTGGGGGGACAGCCGTATATTTATTTATGTTCTTCATAAGCTCTAACCAATTCTTCC
>JAZDFP010000370.1:0-3026 GCA_043807745.1 Planctomycetota bacterium | reverse complement strand
AAGACCTGATTGTAGCTTCAAAACATTAATAGACGGGACTTGATCGAGGATGATCTATATTGTTTCAGCCTTGGAAGGATGAGATCCTTCCAAGGTCGCAAATGTATCTTAACTTATTCAGGTATAATAGGCGGTGTGAAGCTGGTTAAATTGTGGCGAAAATATGGTCATCTGTGGGCGGCATTGGCTGGTATAGCCATGATTGCCGGAGGGACTTTTTTGGCGATTCGCTGGGCCAAAGGAGACCGGCCGCGATTTGGGAATAAAGGTCCGGCGGTGACTGGAACTGGCTTGCTGGTAGCTAGCTCCGATCCTAAAGGAGCGCAGGTTTTTATTAATGGTAAATTGACTTCAGCCACGGATGACACTTTAAATTTAACTCCGGGCGAATATCTGGTCGAAATTAAGAAAGACGGTTTTATTTCCTGGAAAAAGAATTTGCAAATCAAGGCGGAATTGGTGGTGCAAACCGACGCGCGATTATTTCCTTCTGTTCCTAATTTAACTCCATTAACATTTACCGGAATTAAGGAACCAGTTTCTTCATCGGATGGACAGAAAATTGTTTATAAGGTGGATAGTGCTTCAACGGAAGTGAAAAATGGATTATGGGTGCTGGAATTGACAGATCATAATTTGCCAATAGCTCGGACCAGTGAGCCCAGACAAATAGCTCGGAATACATCACAATATAACTTTATGGATGCAAACCTGTTATGGTCGACAGATAATAGCCAGGTTTTGGCATATTGGACGGAAGAAAATATAAAATATAAAAGCCAAAATTTAAAATATAAAAACGGCAAACAACAGCCAACAGCCCAGACTACAGAGAAAGAAATTGTAATTAAACAGGCGATATTGTTGGACGCAAGCAGAATGAACGATGTTAACAATCTAACAGATGCGACTACTAGATTGCCCGTGACCCTAGCCCAATGGTATCAGGATTTGGATTTAAAAGAGCAGAAAAGATTGGCGGAACTACCGGAATTTATGCAAAAATTGGTGAATGAGTCAGCAACCGGAGTGTATTTTTCTCCGGATGAAAGAAGAGTGATGTACACCGCCAGCAAAGAAATGGTGATTCCAGATGAGTTAATTACCGATCTTCCCAGCGAATCCACCCAAAATGAGCAAAGAAGTTTGGCGGCAGGGAAAATCTATGTCTATGACATTAAGGAAGACCGAAATTATTTAATGGAAGGCGCGGCACTCTCTGTGGAGGAACAAACAAGTAATACGGAGAGCATAGAGAAAGATAATTATTGGGTGGAAAGATTTAATGGAAATGCTTCAATGTCAGCCGAAACTAGCAAACCAAATGTTTCATTGCCGCCGATACCAAATACGCTGGTAGTACCGATGTTGGATAAGTTAAAAATCCGTTATTCGCCAATATTTACCCAAACAGCACAATGGTTCCCGACTTCCGCGCATCTAATCACGACCTACACGGATAAAATTGTGGTAACGGAATATGATGGACAGAATTCGGCCACGGTATATGCCGGACCATTTAATTCCAGCTTTGTTTACCCCTGGCCGAACGGAAACAGGCTAGTAATTATGACCAACTTCAGTAATAGTACCGCGGCGGATAACTTATACGCCCTGAATTTGAAATAGCGATACGAATATTATCCTCTCCTAATTTCATCGTTTAATAACACCAATAATTCCTGTTTTAGGGTTTTAATAGTAGGTTTTAATTTTTGCGCCGGAAGAAGCGGATTTAAATCTTGATACAACAGCTTATCTGTGACTTGTTTCATTGATGCAGATCATAAAAATCCCTTCCAGCAATCATGCCATTTTTCGTAAATCTGGCTGTGGCCGCATACATCTTATTAGCCACCATAGTATCGATCGTTTGCGAGTGGCAATAAAGATTAAGTTCCAAAAGATTAACAGGTTCATATGCGTTCTGAGGGCTGACAATATCTGTAATTTCTAATTTTAAGGTATTTCTCTGCCAATCGAGTGCTGGATATTTTAAAAAAAACTGGAGATGATTGGGGCTCTGATCTTTAATTACGAGGCCTAGTTTGACAAAATAAACGTTCAGCCGATCCCGAATTATCTCTTTTCTTTTCTTATCCAACAGGTCAAAATCTAAATCCACCGAAAATCGATCCAAAATTCCCCGCAATGAGGCGCAGGTTCCGCCTTTAAACATTAAATAATTAGCTAATACGTTATCTGACAGGATGGCTGTTAATAAACGATACATTTGATTCTTATGTTTGGCGTCTTCCGGTCTGGGTAGAATCATATTTCCTTAAGGTAAATTTGGTTGAAGAGATTTAGATCTATGGTTTTTTGGTTGTCGAAATAATATCGTGAATTAAAATGCCGCGTATCGGCAACTGCTCGGGATGACAACGCTGTACAAAATCGACCGTTATCAACGATTCCTAATCTATTTACTAAGTATTTTGGATTCAGATAACGGCAGATATATTGATGTCCGGCAATTTCAAATTCCAGGCTTTTTTTCCCAATTAGTGTTATTTTCATCGGCTGCTGCATGATAATCCCCTCTCCAGCCAATATCGACTCTGTTGAAATATAGGATAGAGGACCGGCTATCGCGCACCCGATTTCGTATGGATGAAGCCTGGTTAAGGGAACGGTGGCATAAATACCGACCGCTAAACGATAAAAAATCTGATTTTTTACGTATCTTTTGATCGTGGTCAGCAGGGTATTCTTATTACTGATTTGCCATAACACGGCTAGGTCCGAAGTTCTAAAAATTCGTTTATCCTGCTCTAAAAGTACCTTTTGCCTGGTGGTGTTTCTAGTTATGTACATATATGTACATATTAGGAAATAAATATTGTTTTGTCAAGTCCTTATTCTAGATCTTACTTTCGGGTTTCTTATGAAAGGTACGGTACCTTACACTGTTTGAGTATTGACATCAGTCCGATAATCTCTAGAATTATTATTTGAGATGACTTTGAAGCATTATTTTGTTTATGGTCTGGGCGGGATGGCGGTTTTGGCGGCGGGAGTTTTTT
>JAZDFP010000369.1:0-10617 GCA_043807745.1 Planctomycetota bacterium | reverse complement strand
CCGAATTTTCAAAGTATTCCCAAGGCGACAAAACTTTGCCAAGATAGTATTGCCCTTTTGTATCTCTCGTCCAAACTAAATCATCCTTTGAAACCCATTTCTTTATATAGCTGACGATAGATATTTTTCCTTCGTGTTCTTTATTGGCTCTTTTTTCGTAAGTATCCCAATCAATTAACTCATTGGGTTTTGTTGATATTTGCCACCCGACACCTAATAAGTTATTTTTTAAACAATACTTAAACGCTGGTTCCGAGTCCACTTTATCAGGCCTGATATGTATCCTAAAAACATACATTGTAATTTCTCCTTTCTTTTTATGAGAATATTCCAAGTGTATTGAGATTAAACTTAGCCAAGTAAAGAAAATTTATTCATAGCTTCTCAATATTTTTCTACATATTGTCACAATGTAATCCTGCAATTCTTTCGGCTTAATCACCTTCACCCCATCGCCCATCGGCAGGAGCCAGCACAAAAGGTCGCCGGTGCCGGTTACATTCATCGTGAATTCTATCTCGCCTTTGGACAGTTTCCTTATCTTTTGGGTTGGATGCCAGGTGCGCTCCATTATCCAGGGCGCCATCTCTTTGGAAAACCTCAAGACTACTTCTTCTAATTTGCCTTCGTGCGAGATGCCGAAACTTTCATTCAAGAATCCATGGACATCAAATTCTTCGTCCTCTTTATCCTTGGGTAATTCAAATTTATCATCCAGCGTTTCAACCATCTTGATGCGCTGGACCGCCAGAGTCCGCATTGCCTTGCGCAGTTCGCTGAAACCCACGCAGTAAAGACAGCCCTGATAATATGCCAGGGCATAGGTGTGAAATTTATGTTTATCGGCCTTGTCCCGGCCGTATGCCTGATAGGTAATATAGCATTTCTTCTTTTCGCGGGATGTTCGATTCAGTTTTTCTATAATGGAGGCGGCGTTCCGGTAATCAGCCGAAGCCCCCAGTTTGGGAATAATGGTGTCCTGCGAATAAAGGATAAAATCTATGGCGTCAACCGGCAGGGTTTTATGGATTTTATCAAGCGCTGAATCTATGCCCTCTTTGAAAGGCGTGCCCTGAAGCGCATTCAATAGGCCCTTGCTGAAATACAAAGACATCAGTTCGGTCAGGGTGAACGGGATATTGGGCGTGCGGGACCCTTTGGTCAACCGCCATTGAACCTTATCATCTATCGTGGTTTTTTCCAATGGGAACCCAACATTATGAAGCACATTCAAATCACGATAGATAGTCCGCTTGGTATAGCCCACCATTTCGGCCAATTTATCTACAGCCATTCCGTAGTGCATCTGGTCCAGGACTTTAAGAATCTTCCACTGGCGGATAAACTGATCTCCTCGAGCAGGTTCTTTCTTTTCCATGTTTTAGTTCTCCTGTACTACTATTATCCGGGCCACTATGACAGTTTAGGTCACGCCGCCACAACCTTATTTCATTTCGGCTCGGAGTTTACTACCGATACTATAGCTCGCTTATAAGTGCTGTCAATGATTTGGCCTACGGAACTGCGGATTAGACTGATTATATTGATTTGACCAGTTCAAACTCAATTGTTGCATTGCGTCCATAACGTAAGCGAACCGTTTCCGCCGGAGTTTGGCTAGTAGTTCAGTATGCTGTCCTTAGCCCAATTTAGCCATCAGATATTAAACTTACATCATCTATTCTAAAATCTGTATAGAAAGTCCCGTCATTTGTAGAACGAAATCTTATACGAATGGTTTGGCCTTTATAGGAAGTAAGATTAAAACCAGTTTTTTGATTGTAAACACCAATTGTTCCCTTATCAAGATTAGAATATGTCGCCAGAGTCTGCAATAATACTCCGCTAGAATTAAGAACCTCCACATAAAGATAATCATATTTAGTAGTTGTAGTCGTTTCCTCAGATACAACATTTAACCAAAAACTTAAATTAGCAGAAGTAGCTCCGGATGGAATAGCTACAGTTTGATAAACGTTATCATTAACAAGCCAAAGACACCATTGCCCGTTACGTGGATAATATGTTGTATAACTTGCTCCAGTCCAGCTAGATGTTGTTTCAAAATTACCATCTACAATACGCTCCGTTGGGGCTGTGGATTCTATAGTAACAGATATCGACCCAGAAGGATAAGACCAAACTGAAGTGTGGATAGAACAACGAGCCTGAGCCTGGACGTTGAATGTATTAGCCGAAGACCATGAGTGTGACGCAGTAGTTGAAGATGACCATGAAGAGTAAGTTCCATCTCCCCAGTTAAAGCGATATTCTAATGAATGCCCTAAATTAGAGGAACCCCCTCCCGTAGAATAATTGTAAGAGGTATTAGCAGTACCATTGGTCGAACCAGTTGGAACATAAGGACTACTTATGGTCTCGGTATTACCAGATATACTTACCGAAAGACCAGAAGACCAGTTAGAAACAATTGAAGTATGCGTAGCACATCGCGATTGAGCCTTTACTATATATGTACCAGCAAGAGACCACGATACTGCTATAGTAGTTGAAGATGTCCAACCAGAATATGATCCATCTCCTAAGTCAAAACGATATTCTAACGAATGCCCCAAGCTGGAGGATGATCCACCAGTAGAATAATTGTAGCCTGTGCCAGTAGTTCCAGAGGTTGTGCCGGTCGGTGAATTGGGTGTGCTTATGGTGTCTGACGACGCCGTGATATTAACTGATAGACCCGAAGACCAGCCTGAAACGATAGAGATATGGGTAGTGCATCTTGCCCTTGCCCTGACCGAGTATGTTCCGGCAGATGACCAAGACTTTGATTGAGTTGCAGAGCCCCAGGCGGATAGAACTGTTCCATCACCCTTCCAGTCAAACTGGTATTCCACGGTATGACCCAAATTGGAAGTTGAACCACCGGTTGAGTAATTGTAACTTGTACTGGTATTACCTGAGGTTGTGCCGGTCGGTGAATTGGGTGTGCTTATGGTTTCTGAAGCAACGGTTCCGACCTGAGTTGGGATATTCCTATTAGTAGTATCCCCCAATCCTAATTGACCATAGTCATTAAGTCCCCAAGCCCAGAGAGTACCATCTGTCTTGATGGCAATGCTATGGCCGTTGCCACCAGTAAGGATAGACCAATTAGTATCAGTGCCAATCTGGGTTGGAGTAGTTTTTTGAGTAGTCGTCCCATCACCTAATTGACCAGAGGCATTATCCCCCCACGCCCAAAGTATCCCATTAGTCTTGATGGCGATGGTGTGAAACCCTCCAGCGGCAATAACTGACCAATTAGTATCAGTGCCAATCTGGGTCGGAGTAGTTTTTTGAGTAGTCGTCCCGTCACCTAATTGACCAGAGGCATTATATCCCCACGCCCAGAGCGTCCCATTAGTCTTGATGGCAATGTTATGGCTGGAACCATCGGCAATGGCTGACCAGCTGGTTCCTGTACCAATCTGCTTTGGCCCGGTGGTAACATTGGTTGTTGTTCCATCGCCTAATTGACCATAGTAATTATCCCCCCATGCCCAGAGTGTTCCATCGGCCTTCAGAGCGATGGTGTGAAACCCTCCAGCGGCAATAACTGACCAATTAGTATCAGTGCCAATCTGGGTCGGAGTAGTTTTTTGAGTAGTCGTCCCGTCACCTAATTGACCAGAGGCATTATATCCCCACGCCCAGAGTGTCCCATCAGCCTTCAAGGCAATGGTATGCCGGTCTGCAGCGGCAATGGCTGACCAACTGGTTCCTGTACCAATCTGTTTTGGCCCGGTGGTAACATTGGTTGTTGTTCCATCGCCTAACTGACCATAGCCATTCCATCCCCACGCCCAGAGTGTCCCATCGGTCTTAAGGGCGATGGTGTAGCAAAATCCAGCGGCAATAACTGACCAATTAGTATCAGTGCCAATCTGGGTCGGAGTATTTATATTAGTTGTCGACCCATCGCCTAACTGACCATAGTTATTTTTCCCCCATGCCCAGAGCGTCCCATTAGTCTTGATGGCGATGGTGTGAGAATTTCCAGCAACCATCTGCGCCCAGTTACCACTTTCCTGGGCACCACCAACTGAGAAACTTTGTGATGCTATTTCTGATATATTCTCAACCTCATCCTTCACCTTTGTCTCAAAACAGTAATCACCATTTGGTATGGATGATACTGTTGCGGAAGTTTGACCCAGCACATAGGGCGTCCAATCTAAATATACGGTTTCACTTGGTGTGGCGACTATTCGGTAACTATAGGTAAGGTCGGGATTACCCGTTGGTCCTAGGGCGACCGTAATATCACCGCCTCCAGGCAAAAATTGAGGGTAGTCAGGATAAGTAGTTATATCAGTACCCTGCCAAGAAACGGATATATCAGCGCCATTTACAGTCAAAGAAGTTATTGATACCTCTGGAACATTGCTCGGGATAAGATGGATATATAAAGGTGTATCAGTTCCTTGAATATTATACATATCCCATCGCTGAGGCGGGTTTGAGTCTTCTGGCGCGATTTCATTAATAATATCTATTGGGTCAAAGGGAAGCTTTGCTCCAGTAAGATATTCAATGCCCTTTAATTCAATTTTAATTATTGCTTGGGTTCTTCCCATAATTTCTTGGACTTCATTATAATTGATTGTTTTTACATAGATACCATCTGCGTATTCCATATGGTATTTATCTTCCCAACTCCATAGAGCAAGTCCTATTTGCTCGTCATCAAGACGTGCAACATAATAAGTACCTTTGTTTGCTGCCCCCATTTTTATAATATGCTCAGAATTGTGGGTATAAACACCCATGGAAGGAAGATAGTTCTCACTGGGGTCATTCAGCATAAAAACTTCAAATCCATCATCATCGTAAAAAGTAACCTTAATACCCACAAGAGGTGACAGGGTATCACTATCTTGAGGTTTTATTATTACAGACTCCCCAGTTGAATTATCCGTAAAATATGCTTCACCATTAATATTAGTCGTAGCAGTTTTGACCAAGGTTAAACCACTGCCTGAGGAAATGGTTACTGAAAGCCCTGAAGACCACCCGGAAACAACCGAGGTATGGGTAGCACAACGTGCCCGTGCCCTGACTACATATGTACCTGCCGAAGACCATGATTTTGAAACAGTCGTGGAGGGTGACCAGTTAGAATATCCCGTCCCATCACCCCAATCAAAACGATATTCTAATGAATGGCCTGATAAGTTAGAAGATGCCCCACCAGTATAATAACTGTAACTCGTGCCAGTATTTCCTGAAGTCGCACCACTTGGCTGGGGCGGTGTGCTTACGGTTTCGGTTAATGATGCCTCTGTGGTAAAACGCCAGACCGCCCCTTGGGCCAGAAGAGCTCCGTCTCCGCCAAAGATTAACGTCCCTTGAGTACTCCTTAAATCTATCCTCCAGTAATAGGTAGTACCATAGGATAGTGTGCCCGGGTTATAATTGGTTGATGCTGTAGCGGAAACCTTTCGGTCTCCATCAGTTGGTGGATTGTTTGTACCTAAATAGACATCGTAAGAAGTACCGCCAGGGTTGTTGGAAAGAGCCCATGATAATTGCTGGGTAATTGAGACATTGGTGGCGTTATTAGCCGGAGTTAGCAAGGTCACTTGGGTATATGCAGTTGGCGCACCACTATTGCCACTACTTCCGCCACCGCCACCACCACCGCCGCATCCACCGTAATTCAGCGCGGTGATATAGGCAACAATCATAATGACTGTGGCTATTTTCAATAGGGAATTGCTACGCATACGTGCCTCCTTTAATCGGAGTTATTTGATAAGAGAATATGCTTTCTTAATTAAATACAATATAAGCCAATTAGCAAAATTTGTCAAGTGAATAGGGGGGTATTTACAAAGATCTGACCAGTTCAAACTCAATTGTTGCATTGCGTCCATAACGTAAGCGAACCGTTCCCGCCGGGGCATCTACTCACCCAGTTTCTTCTTAATCTTTTCTATGACCGGCGCTAACTGTTCCTTATACGCCGGATTGAGTTTGACCGCAGTCTCTAAATCCACCAACGCACCTTTCAGGTCGCCTTTGTCCTTTTTGATTAATCCACGATTCTTATATGCGAAGTCATTATTCGGGGCCAACTTTATCGAGGTAGTGTAGTCTGCTATCGCTCCGTCGAAATCTCCTTTTTTCTCTTTTGCCTCGCCACGGGTGCCATAGGCATAAGCGTAATTAGGGTCAATCTGGATAGATGTGTTAGTATCCTTAATAGCACCATCTAAATCACCTTTCTGTAACTTTGCATCTCCACGATTATTATAAGCCTCTGCAGAATTGGGGTTAATCTTGATTACCATATTGTAGTCTGCGATAGCGCCGTCTATATCGCCCTTATTATATTTCGCAAAACCCCGATTAAGATAAGCCATAGCATAGTTTGGGTCTATTTTTATGGCGGTATTACAATCCGCAATAGCACCGTCTATATCGCCTTTCTTATATTTCGCAGCGCCCCGATTAGTATAAGCTTGAGCATTATTTGAGTTTAGCTTTATCGTGGTATCCCAGTCCGTAATAGCGCCGTCTACATCGCCCTTCTTATATTTCGCAACACCCCGATTAAGATAAGCCATAGCATAGTTTGGGTCTATTTTTATGGCGGTGTTACAGTCCGCTATCGCATCGTCTAAATCGCCCTTGTTCCGTTTTGCATCGCCCCGAGAACTATAAGCTCTTGCACAATTGGGATTAACCTTTATTGCGGTATTATAATCCGCAATAGCGCCGTCTATATCACCTTTCTCGGATTTCGCAACGCCCCGGTTATTATACGCATCAACACAATTCGGGTCTACCTTTATAGCCAAATCATAGTCCGCCAGAGCGCCATCCATATCGCCTTTATCATGTTTGGCTGCCCCGCGATTGTTATAGGCTGAAGCATATTTCGGGTCAAGCCTGATGGCCTCATTTAAATCAGCTATAGCCTTATCATACTCATTTTTGTTATGATAAGCAGAACCGCGGTTGTTGTAGGCTGACGCCAATTTCGGGTCTAACTCTATTGCCTTGGTAAAATCAGCAATCGTTTTATCCATATCACCCTTATTATAATAGACAGAACCGCGGTCGGTGTAAGCTTCAACAAGATTCGGGTCAAGTTCTATTGCTTTGTTAAGGTCAAGAATAGCATGGTCAGAGTCGCCCTTTTTGTAATAGGCACCACCTCGTCTGGAATAGGCAAGAGCTGACTTCGGGTTTAGTTCTATTGCCTTAGTATGGTCAGCAATCGCTTTATCAATGTCACCTTTATTATAATAAACACTACCGCGGTTGGTGTAGGCTTGAGCCGATTTCGGGTCTATCTCTATTACCTTGGAATAGTCCGCAATAGCACCGTCTATATCGCCTTTCTTGTATTTCGCAGCGCCACGATTAGTATAAGCAGCGGTATCTTTTAGTTTCAGTTCTATTGCTTTAGTATAGTCTGCTATCGCTCCGTCTAAATCGCCTTTATCCTTTTTCGCAATACCCCGATTATAATAAACCTCTGCAAAATCAGGTTTCAACTTTATCGTGATGTTATAGTCATCAATCGCGCCATCCAAATCGCCTTTATCCTTTTTCGCACTGCCCCGATGGGCATAAGCTTTAGCCAAATTCGGGTCTAACTTTATGGCTGTGTTATAGTCCGCAATAGCACCGTTTATATCGCCTTTATCCTTTTTCGCACTGCCCCGATTCGCATAAGGTCCGGCAAGGTTCGGGTTCAGTTCTATTGCCTTGGTATGGTCTGCAATGGCCCGGTCAATGTCGCCTTTGTCCTTATAGACATTACCGCGATTGCTATAGGCCCAGGCAAAATTCGGGTTTAACTTTATGGCGGTGTTATAGTCATCCATAGCGCCGTCAAAATCGCCTTTGTCAGATTTTGCATTGCCACGATTATTATACGCATTTGCATAATTCGGGTCTAACTTTATGGCTGTGTTATAGTCCGCAATAGCACCGTCTAAATCACTTTTTTCCTTTTTCACATTGCCCCGACCATTATAAGAAAAAATATGATTCGGGTCTAACTTTATGGCGGTATTAAAGTCCGCTATTGCCCCGTCTATATCGCCATTGTCATCTTTCGCAATGCCCCTATTATTATACGCCATAGCAAAATAGGGATTAATTTTTATTGCCTTCGTGAAATTATCTATTGCTTTACCCGTCTCTTTTTTATTTTTTTCAATATTCCCCAACTCCCAGAAAGCTTCGGCATACTGGGGCTTAATATCAAGCGCATCCCGGAAATATCTATTCGCCGCTTCTGTATCTTTTGACAAAACCGCCATTACCCCTAACCAATATGGAAACTCCTCGGCAGAATATTCTTTATATCCCGCCTCCAGTAGTTTTATGCAACTCTGACTATCTTTCTTGAGCCATATCACCGCCTCAAATAACCCAATATATTTCTTGAACTGCTCAGTTATGGTCGCATATTTATCCGACTTAATCTCTTTACTCCTGTCAAAGTCTGCCCTCGCCTTATCAGTTAGTTCCTCTGATATTTGTCGCTGTTCTCCTGTATTGTCTGCTGATTTGCCGAATAGCAGATTGATATACTGCCCCAAATAAACCGTTCCGAGCATTATGTAGCCCATTGTAAAATCCTTATCCTGCTCTATTGCCTTGGTAAAGTCCTGTTCGGCCTTATCCAAATCGCCTTTTTCCCTGAACAACATCCCCCTGTAAAAGTAACCAAATGGGTTGGGGCTTTTCTTCAGGGAATCATCTAACATCCCTATGGCCTTATCTATCTGTTGCCAGACCCGGTCCATATCCGCCTTGGGTTTGTAGAATTCAGGGAATATGTTAGTAGCATAAAGATAAGCGTTTTGCGCCTCGTCTTCTTCCTGTTTTCCGCTCTGTTCGCACTGTTTTAATTTTTCTTCAGCAGGTTTATCGTTTTTTACTAATGTTAGATACTTCTTATAGAACTCCTTTGCCTGAACCCAGTCCTTTGCCTCATAGAATTTATCCGCCTGAGTAAGATACCTTTGAGCGATCTGACGCTGTTCAGCACTGCGTCTGCCTGAAGTGATAAGGAAACCGATAAGAAGAATCAGCAGAACTACTCCGGCAGTGACGCTGGCAAAGACGACCTTGTTCTTCCTGGCTCTGAGCCATAGTTTGGTTACGGTTGAAGTCCGCTTAGCAGTAATTGGTTCACCCTGGAGATATTTTTTTATGTCACTGGCTAATACTGAAGCGGTTTGATACCTCTTGCCCTTATCCTTTTCCAAACACTTCAGACAGATAGTTTCTAAGTCTTTGGGTATTCCAGGGACAATCGAGTTTGGCATTGGCGGGTCGTCGTTAACAACCTTGGTGAGCACCTCAAGAAGCTCCTTACCACTAAAAGGCACCTGCCCGGTTATGCAATGATATAACGTCGCCCCTAAAGAGAAAATGTCAGAGCGCGGGTCAATCTCATCCTTTAGCCCCATTGCCTGTTCGGGCGGCATGTAGTCCGGCGTCCCGACAGTAGTACCAGTGATTGTTAGTGAGCGGTCAAGTCCGGTCAGCTCCTTGGCCAGGCCGAAGTCGGCGATATAGACCTTGCCGGCCTTGTCTATGAGGATGTTGGCCGGCTTGATGTCGCGGTGGACGATATTCTGCTGGTGGGCGTAATGGAGCGCCGTGGCTGTCTGGAGAATGATTTTGGCAATATTTTGCAGTGATGCCTTGTTCTTTGATTTGATAAGGGCGTCAAGCGAGACGCCTTCGATGTAGTCCATAGTGAAGTAATGCTGGTTGTCGATGACGCCGGCTTCGTGGACCTGGACGATGTTGGGGTGCTTGAGCTTGGCCACGGCAGATGCCTCGCGCTGGAAACGTTCAAGGAGTTCCGGGTCGGTTGAAGTGATGATTTTGAGTGCGACCTTACGGTTCAAGGCCGGGTCAAGAGCAAGGTATACTGCTCCCATTCCGCCCTGGCCGAGTTTCTTCTCAATGGCATATTTGCCAAAGGTGCTTAGCATATCAGGAATCTAATTTAAAAATGCCGTATTGTCAACTAAAAGCTTGGTTAAGAGGATGGAAGTCTCTTATTGGTGCAGGAATGTGTATAAAGCCCTATCTACCCAAAAATCGATGGTTGTATTGCGTCCCTAACGTCAGGGTAACTTTTTATTATATGATTCTATATTGATCTGACCAGTTCGAACTCAATTGTTGCATTGCGTCCATAACGTAAGCAAACCGTTTCCACCGGGGTTTGATCGGTAATTAAGTATGCCCCGAATTATTCCCATTTATTTCTCTGTGTCAAATGCGCTGACGTTGAACATCATACACTAAGCGCCGATTTGTTATATACTAAACGCCGACTTGTCTTATACTATAGGGGTGCGCAAAAAAGGGCTTTGGAAATGGGCTAAATTAAAGGGTTACCGATGGAGGTGTGTGTCACCGGATTTCTATACCTATCGATTAATCTACTTTGATGAATCTTCCCGATACCTCTCGTATTCCTTCAGATACAGTCTCTCTGACTCATCTACAAATTCCTTCTTTCGATCTTTAAGGCTACGCAGTTTTTCAAATACACTTTTGTACACTATTTGATGTGCTTGGTTTTTTATTGCATTTTCGTCATATACGTCAAACTCGACATCCTCTCGAAGT
>JAZDFP010000368.1:0-3225 GCA_043807745.1 Planctomycetota bacterium | reverse complement strand
TAATGCATCTGAAAACTCCTGCGTATCAGAAATGCAAGGGCATGGCATAGTATGTTTTATTACTTGCCTATAATCTCCGGTGCATATCTGGTCAAGTATCCCGAAACCGCCCAGACTCCTGTTAAACCTGAACTTGGTTGATTTACTCCGCTTGTTCCTGTCTCTGAATACTATATCCTCGTCTATATTCTCTATGGATATGTCGTGCGCACCACCGCCGGCATTAGTCCCGTTAGCCGATATTATCCAGTCGGCGTTGCTTGTCCACCCGGTCTTTGCCGATGAACCTGTTACATCACCCGTTTTATACGACACCCCTAACTTACCGCCCGTGGTTGCGTAATCTATCTCCGGCGTGGTAGCATTAGTCAGGGTTATAGCAAACAAATCTCCTATATGCACCCCGTCTATCGGGTCAGTTAATGTTAAAGTGTTTAACCCCTGAACTACGGTATATGTCGTAGTTGACCCTATCATTACAAAGTTAGTGCCGTCATCCCTGAATATCTTGAACTTAACCTTTGTCGTTCCTGCAACAGCGGCGAAGATACGAACCGTAGTCAACTTCCCATTAAACGTAGCCGGATTGTCTTTAATGATATAAGTGGCTATACCTACAATACTTGACGCGCGGTCAGTAGCGTCTGTAGCTAATTGCTCAGTCCGGTCAGCCATAGTGCCGTCCTGCAAGACTATGCCCGGCGTAGATACCACGGCTGTAGCTGACGGCGCGCCTGAACGCTTTAACGGCGAATCATACGGTATAGGAATTATCATATGGTTATCGTTGATATTTCTTTATTAGTTTTTCATATTCTGTTTCCCCTGTTTTCTTCTTCCGGGGTGGAAATACTTTATTAATTGTAATTCTTTCACCTACAGCAACCGGTAATGCGGCCGGAGCATAGATTTTGCCAACTACACCCGGACTTAATTTATACAGGTCTTTTAATAGTTGTTTTTCATTGCCTTTTGTCAAGAACTGTGCGGCATCATAAGCAAAGTCAGCCAAGTCTGATATTGCCGGCCCGGAGCAAAACTCAACATACCCGTAAGCCCGTAAGATGCGGATTGGAATACATCGGTAAAAATACCAAATGCACCGACTAAACAGAAATTATCCAAAGCCCTCATTAATAATTTATCCGGCCTCTTTTTACCAGTTATAATACTACGTATATCCTGAATTGCCTCCCCGCTTATTTCCGAGGCGGACAAGAATAATAAGAATGGTTTTGGGTTTCCTTTGACTAACTCGCCTAAAATATGGTCTTTCATAAAGTTAGCCTGTTGAATACCAAATGACTTAAACTGAGTCATAAACTTTAGGAAAGGATTTTTGCGCCATTGTAACGGCAAGTCTACATCGCGATATAAGAATTGCGTTTGCTTAGTCATATTAAATCCGGCTGACTGCAATTCTTTTTCCGTTAAAGAACCACGTTTTAATGCCTTTTCTATGTCTATGCCTGGGATAATATCCATCAATTCACGCCGGGAGGATTTATTTAACGGGTTTTTAAGTAATGTCTCAAATTCTGATAATGCCATATTCTTGCCGGCATTAGCGGATACAACCCTGTTTAATGATTCAACTCCATTAAACCCCGACCATTTCAAAAATGTATCGGCATTGCCACCCTGTGAGGCAAAGTTCTTTAATAAGTCGGCTTTAATCTGTCCGAATGTAGAACCACTCCGTAAGGCAAAATCCCAACCCTCTTTTGTTGCGGCTTGCTTAAACGCCTTAATAGTATTTATTAGTCCGGCTCTGGCAATGGTATTGCTTGATTGCGTAAGATTAGTCAATGCTGATAATCCCATTTTGCTCATAACCTCGAAATCACTAATATATGCTAATGATTCAGCCAGTTTGACCTCGGTATCAGGCATTATTTTCATAGCCAGATTAGACGCAGATTGTGCGAACTTGGCGTCTTCGACAGTTCCCTCTATGCCTATATCATCAATTAGTTTATACATCAAATCATTATTCTGGCCGAATGTCTTGATTTCTTCTAATCGTCTTGATACTCCGTCATAATATCTTGGTAAAGTTACCCTTGAATCCCTGACATAGAACGGCAGATTAACTTCTCTTGCTTTTTCCAAGTGTCCGAATTTACGTGGAGTTTTGTTCAATACAAACCGTTCCATTTTAGAGCGAGCTTCGGCAACACTGCCGGATTGTCCGTCTTTGACCATCCATTGCAAAAGTCTTTCATCACCGCCTTGTGTTTTATAATAATTTATGTATTTATAAACTAACTCTCTTGCCTCACCGGAATTAAAAGCCTTGCCCTCTGACATAGCGGTATTTATGGCCTCTCTGATAGCCCAGGGTTCCTCCCGAAGTAATGCCCTTAAAGGTATATACTGCGGATAATAGTTTTCTCTTGGTTCAAAAGTCAGGTGTCCACCATCGGATGTCCTGACTTGGATATACATATTCTGGGCGTCCTTGACTATTTCCGGGTTATGCTTATTCATAAAATAGTCAGCCATATTCCTTACTCTATCATTTATCGGTTGTGCTTTCCCCTTGATAACATCAGTAAGATTATACGATTCGTCAAGAGATAATTTATTTAGCCCTTTCATGTCAGCCATATAATTACCCGTCCTAACGGGTGCGCGTTGAGAAATAGAATCAAAAGCATCGGCAAGTTGCGTTCCGCTTTTACCCATTCGCCTTAATACATTATTGACCGGAGATGCCAGGTTATTCCATATCGTGCCTATAGATTCACCTAATTGACCCAGTTTCCCCGGCGGTGGTGGTTCATAACTTGACCTAAATATAGGTATTAAATCATCGGCATTGGCAGTAAGCCTAATCTTTTTGGCAACAGGTTTTTTAGTCCATTGTCCAGTTTGTTTATCAAACTTCCAATTACCTAACCGATTTATCCAATCATCAGCCACTTGTTTAGCCTGTGTTGAATTACCCTGTGATACTAATTTCTTGAACGATTGCTTCAACTGTCCGGTAGTTCTTGGATGTGGCATAGGTTGAGGAAGTTGTAATATCGGCTCTGGTTTATCCAGTAGTTTTATTGGGTTAGTAAATGGTTTAGTCTCCGGTGGTGGTGGAGTAGAAAATTCAGGTGGTTTTCCCGCACCTTGACCTAATTCGGTCTTAACTACCGGTGGTAGCCCAGCAGGGGGTAACGTTCCTGGGGCAGTTGTGAGCGGTTCGTGAGCTTTATTCCAGATGTCGGTGAG
>JAZDFP010000367.1:0-4003 GCA_043807745.1 Planctomycetota bacterium | reverse complement strand
GCAGAAATAACCTTGGCATATTGCATCCGCTTCGGGCCCAAAACCGCTACTCTGCCCGTTGGTTTATTTTTATAGCTATAGCTAGATACCACCAAAGAACAATCATTTATTTCATTGCAGTGAATTTCGCTTCCGATAAATACCGCTATCTTTCTGTCTAACACTTGATTAATTATATCAATCAACTTTTTTTTCTCTTCAAGAAGCCTTAATATTTGCCTTATCTTCTCGATACTGCCAAATTCCGGCTGATCCAGCATGAAACTGGCGCCTTTATAAAAAAGCCTATCAGCAAGCTGGGGAAAATAAACCAAGCCTGTGCAATGAGTAAAATCAGAAAGAACATCTGAAGTGGTATCAAGCAATCTTTCAAGTTCTTTAATATTCTTTTTGTATTCGGCATCAATGTGGCTTCTTTCTTCCTCAAGAAGCTTCATCTTCTTCATTAGATAGTTCACGTAGTAACGATACCCTTTTTCCGTAGGAACCCTGCCTGCTGAAGTATGTGGATGCGTCAGGAAGCCTAATTCTTCTAATTCTGACAAAACATTTCTAATCGTTGCCGTGCTTAAATCAAAAGCGTAATCTTTAGCCAGAATTTCGGAACTCACCGGCGCTGCCTTTTCTACATAAGTATCAATTGCGGCAGCCAAAATATCATTTTTTCTTGACTCGTAATCAGTTTGTTTCATATTTTTTAACCTCCGATTAGCAGTCTAAAGGTAGGAATGCTAAAGGAGTATTTTAACATAGAATATTTCTTTGTCAACACATTCGTATGCCCGATGGCATGCATCAGCATGCTCAGTGTTGATACTGAGGGCTCCGACAAAACGTCGGAGCCGAACGTGTCAAACAATATCACCTAACTGGAATCAACCCGTTAGAGACTAATCATTAAACCTCTAATGGAACTTTTATTTTATTAGCTTCATTGGCACTCCGCTAATAAGAGTGCCAATTAAAGGGCAAAAAATTTTATTCGCCCATCTCTAAAATGAATTTTATCGCACTAATATTTACGTGTCTGTCTTCCATCAAATAATGTATATATTCCAGTCTCTGAATCTGCACCATAGAATAACACCTGGTCTTTTTGCCGATGCGTTTAGGCTTAATCACCCCCTTCTTTTCTAGCTCGCGCAAGGTCCAGACCGGAATACGACAAATCTTGCTTGCAACACTGATAACGTACACCGGCTCTTCGGGATCAATCTGGACTTTGCTTTTTTTTGCTTCTATAGATTTCTCCATCTCGATTCCCCCTCACGCTGAATAAAGCATAACATATCTTAATAATTTTGTCAAGATATTTTTATAAAAATTGTTAGATTATCTAATAGTAATTATTAAACAAAAATCGCCCTTGTTTCCAGGACGACTTATATATTACACCGTCTTTCTTATTATTCAAATGTATGATTTATTCCGCTCCGTTTTAGTATTGGCAACCCACGGGTTCATAACAATATGGCTCACCTTGAGAATCCTCTGTTATCTTGAAACCTAATCTAGGAGATGACCAGTGATCTGCCATCCCTGGTAAGTTACCGCTGACAGAATATTCCCAATAACCTCGCTCTAGGTCCAAATGCAGAACTTGATTTATCGTAGCTTCATCAGCAGTATAATCGCCATAAAAAGCCCCGTACTTCATCCGATAAGCCTTCTGCGCCGCATACATTGCCCGAAGATTGCTCTTTGCATCTTTAACCCTGGTCCGTAGAATTGCTTCCCGAGACAGAGGCACAGCAATACTTATCAAGATTCCTATTATTACCACAACCATAACTAATTCCATCAAAGTGAATGCGTTATCTTTCTTCATTTTTAATTCTCCTATTTCTCTTAAACGCCTCTTATTAAAAAACAAGTAAAAGCAAATCCTTAGTTCTCCTATATTATTTTAGCAGTTATCGTAAAAAATTCCACATTTTATTCAAGCGGTGGGATTTAATGCGTATCTTCTATATTCTTGATTATCTTACGGGGTTATTCTGTAGGCTCTACCTTAATATTGGGCTTTCTATTATGCACAATATATCCGTCTGCAACATAGGTATGATAGGGATTGACCTCAAAGTTATAGATATCAACTAATTCCTTGGCAACAGTTATGGTTTTAATGGGAACGTCTTTACCCTCAGTATTGGTTAAGCTATCGCCGACTTTTAAATCTCCAATGCTTACCCATTTGCCTTTACTTAAGACCGGATGAATGGGCGTAACCTTAAGATGGCCGTTAATAACGAGATACGTATCTTCTTTAGGGTGTCTGAATATTTCGCTGACTTTATCGGGTTTCATCTCGCCGCTTTCTTGGTCAAAGGCAAGCACGATATCGCCTACCTTAATATCTTCAATGGGTTTTGAGCTGCCATCAGCCATAAGAATAGGGGTTCCGGCAAGAAAACAGCCCGTCGAGTCTCCCTTACAAACAGTTACGCATCCACTATTTTGGGCTATCAAATCAGGACTGCTGCAGCAAGCGTCAGTGCGATCGCAACTCTTGTTATTATCCGAACCGGCATAATAAATTCCCGTACCATTTTCGCCGCATTCAAATCTTGCCTGCAAAGAATAATAAACCTGACGGGAAGTCATAATATCAGGCGCATAAGGCTGGCCATTTTTTTCTATCGACATAATCCCAAACCACTCTTCATTGAAAAATTTATCCGGCGCCGGAGGAATCCAATCAGCAACCCCATCGCGGGGACAACTGGTATCAAGCGGACCATAGCCGAATTTCTCCCAGGTGGCAAAGAAAAATAGATCGTCATCATCGCAATAACCATTTTTGTTTAGGTCATCACACATCCACTCGTACGGCTTCCACCATTCATCGGAATACTCCATTACCGCAGCCCCGATACAGATATTGCTGTTAAGAACTATCTCATCCCAGAGGCCGCCGTTCCACTTTGCTTGAGCTGCCTGGAATTCAATTCCGTCAGAGCCGTCATAAAAACCGTCGGGCCTAACTGTATAACTATTAGTATACCAGGCATCAACGCCAAATTCAGAAATCCATAAAGGTTTGGCTGATTTGAAAGCGTAATCCCTAAACAGAGTTCCAAAAGATTGTCCCCGATAAACATTAGCTCCCCAAATATCCAAATCTGGCATCTGACTATCGAGGGCACCGTGTTCACCGATATTATTTATATCGCCATTAACAATAGCTACCGGATGATAGTTCTTGCCTGTAGGATATGTGGAATCCTCAGCGCGATGAGCCTCGTAAGCCATCTGATTAATTAAAGAATACCAGGCAGGTATGTATTGCGGGGGGATACCTTCTAAGGGGATCTTATAATTATTCTCATTGCCTATTGCCCAGAATAAAATAGCCGGATGGTCCTTAAAATTATTAACGAAGGTCTTAAATCGGTTTATGATTGTTATCCTCGAAGCTGAAAAATTAGGATTGGTGGAATCAAGAAAATCTGGCGGGTTGTATTGCCAGGCGCTTCCGTCACACCAGGGGCCGGGAGTATCAATCCAAAAACCGGGTATGACTTTAATTCCATGCGCCTCGGCTAAATCCAGGGTGGTTGACGTAAGCTTGATAGGAAACCTGCCTCCGGCATCTTCGGTATCGTCACCTTTCCAAAGCCGGATGGAATTAACACCCATTTGCTGCAATAAATCAAAATCGCGCTCAAGTATCTCCAGGTCATCTAAAATATTATCAATTCTGGGATCGCCCTCAGGGTATCCCCAGTCGCTTACGTGTCTGCCTATCGGCATCGGAGAATAACCTACGCCTTTGGTAAAAAAAGGCTCATAATTACCATCCATATCAAAATCTACTAAAAGCTGGCGGCCTTCTACCTTAACATATCGATAAGGCGTATCTGATTGCACGGAGACTACAAACAAAAGACACAAAAAAACCGTGGCTAATCCTGATAGAAATATCTTTTTCTTCATTTTAAACTCAGCCTTGTTCTCCTTTTTAAAACAAAAAAAGGGTCTATTCTGACCCGATTAAAGTATA
>JAZDFP010000366.1:0-16504 GCA_043807745.1 Planctomycetota bacterium | reverse complement strand
AGGCATTACCGCGGTTAAAATACGCCAGGTCATATTTTGGATTAAGCCTGATTGCCTCGTTATAATCAGCAATTGCCTTATCAATTTCGCTTATATTATAATAGGCCCAGCCGCGGTTATTATAAGCCCTATCATATTTAGGATTCAACCTGATAGATTCACCATAATCCGTTATGGCTTTTTCAAAATCACCGATATTACTATAGAGATTAGCACGATTGTTATAAGCTTCATCAAATTGAGGGTTTAGTTTGATTGCTTCATTATAATCTGCAAGCGCTTTGTCAGTTTCGCCTTTTAGGCTATATGTCTCACCGCGTTCGTTATATATTGATGCCAGTTTAAAGTTTTGTTCGATTGCTTCTGTTAATTCAGCAATTGATTTTTCAGGTTTCTTTTTATTAGCGTCCATACTTCCGGCTACTTGTGTTACCGGCCCCAATTGTGCAAGCTTGGTTAACTTATTCGCCTTATCTTCCATATTGACATCATTATAAAGATACACGAGCAATCTCGCCGCATTCTGGTATGATTTACTAATTTTACTATCACGGAAATGAGGCATTTTCTGGGTTATCTTTTCGTAAAGTTGGATGTTTTCTTTATTCTTATTAAGTTTTTTCGAAATCTCATACGCCTTTCCAGTAATGGCAAAATCAGGTTGCCTTCCCCGGCATTTGCATAAGCACAATCCATGTAAACGTTAAGGGCTTTGTTCTCTTGTCCACGGGCGCATAGTTCGTCTCCTTGCACTAGGATTAAGCGTATCAAAAGGTCGGGCCGCCTTGCAGTCTTAAATATCTGGGATATAGTCTGATAATTAATGTCGCGTTTCTGATAGTCATTTTTTGGAATACATCCCATAAAATTAGCCAGACAAGACATTATGGCATCTGAGTATTTTCTTAGTGCGGTATTCATTTGGTTAAACCAGAACATACCTTGAGATGGCTTCAAGGTGCCTTTCTCAATATGTTTCATAAGGGTTAACCATGCAGGTATGTAGAACATATTTTGCTGGAGAGCATTTAGCGTTAAATTAAGAGATACTTCTGGCTTATCTGATATCAATTTTTGTGCCATACGGGTTAGTGTAAGTGAATTAATGTACTTATTATAATCGCTATTAACGCCTTCATATAGCATCGCTACATCTCTATCGAGAATTTTGGTTCTGGTTTGCGGGTCAAATATCTCACCCGTATAATAAAAATCTAAAAAGTACCTGCCGTCGAAATCAAGTTCTAAGCGATTGTTTTTTCTGTTCAAGTAGCCAAGCCAGGCGTGCCCTTCACCACTGCGTCCGGTGCCAACAACTTTCATGCTTGGTGTCCCGAAAAGCTTGGCCAGACGTGAAGCAAAATATGCCTGGTCTCCGCAGATACCACCGAATGTTAGGATGTTCTGAAGATTATACTTATTATTGCCTAAGTTTGGCGTTTCCCCGCCTGCTTTGTTATAATCGTATCTGATGCTATCGTAAAATGAACTAATAAGTTTAGACCTTTTTTGATAGTTTCTGATACCCCATTCAATCTCCTTAGGCATTAAGTCTATATCCACGATATGAACCAAAATTGGCCAGGTGAGTGTGTCAGGACTAACGTTAAACATCGCGAGGTATTTAGGGTCTGTAAAATATTTAAAATTATCCAGAAGTTTCGGCAATGGTTCGAACTGGCCAGGAGATATTTTCCAAATGCAGGCATAGCGCGAACTTTGGATGGCATCAGGACTATCCCAGACCACGGCAAAGGCAATAGCTAAGTGATAAAAACGCTCAACTGATTTAGCATCGTACTTACGGAGTTCGTTTAGTACTTCCATTGCTTTACCAACATCATCATAATATGGGTTGAGTGCTAACCAGAAGGTGGAACGAATTTGAGGACTTCCCTTCAGCCATTCAAGAAATCCTTCAGGCGCGGTGTATTTGCCGGTATAGCTTACTTCAGCTCTATCTACGAAGATATCCATCAGTTTCTTAATACTTTGATCATTCATCTTATCACTGATGAGTTTTTCTTCTCCTTCACCCAAGGGAGGAACAGAGTCATTCATGGAGATAGGTTGAACATCTTGCCATGTGGAAGGATTGACATATACTACGGCATTTTTCTCCTGACTGAAAGTAATTGGGACTATTCCAATGAGCAAAAGAATAAAACAAATAATCTTATAAAAGTTTTTCATTTTGAATCCTCCATATCTCTAAACGGTAGACTAACGCACTTAAAAGTAGAAACATTCTCCGGTAAATCTCCGGTGACACACGGTCGCCCATATCCATTTATTTATGCTGGTTCCAAGACACTCTTTTTGTAAAACGCCTGCAACTTTTGGATATCTTTAGCACGCCCTAAACTTATAAAAGAACGCCTTATACGTCAAGTATTTAACGGGTTTTATCACGAGGTGTGTGTTACCGAAGAATTGATTTTGCCATCCGGAATAAAGGCAAGAGTCTAAAAAAGGCGCTGGATACGTGGCAGCAAAAAGCTTCGTTTGCCTTCCAGCACTAAGTGTCTATTTCCACGTTTCAAATATTTTCTTTACCTGTTCCGGCATCTCGGTCGTTATTTCTCTATTGTAAGCAATGATTTTAATATTAGAATATATGCTCATGGAAACCGATGGCGTTCCTTTCGACCCTTCATTTCCGGTGCCGGTCTCTAAATAATAAGCCATCTGATAGATGACATTGCTGTTCTGGCCGATCCAAACTTTAAATTGCATGTCCATTCCTTTGAATCCGCTGATATCGTTTAACGAGCCCGGAAGGTCTTTCCTTTTCATGGTTAGTTTAATCACCCGACAATCTATCCCATCGCACTTTTCATCACGGATGAAACTGGCCGTGCCGAATAATACGAGGAATTTGTAAATAAAGACTGGCTGTATTAGCATGATATCCATAAATATGTCGTCACTGCTTTTTACTTTTTCCCAGTTTCCGCCGGCTGATTTTTTGACCATACAATCGCCTTTCTGGTATAACTCATCCGCGTTTCCTTCGCCTTTATCGGTATCGTATATTTTGAAATAGGAGAAATCATTCCCCTTCCTGAATCCTTCGGCCTTTTTGGAGGTCCCCGGTGAGGTGTCGCTGTTGCCATCGGCTGTTCTTACAGTCATGGAATAGTTGACGTAACTGATGAAATGGTAGCCCTTCGTTTTATTCAGTTCGTCAATGACCTTAATAAGAATTTCTCCCGTAGTCTGGCTGTTTTTGCTGTCTGTCTGGATGGGTGTCTGGCTGGATATTTGGCTGAGTATCTTTTCCAGCCTGGCTTTGGCGTCGGGATTCGGGGCGTTTTTAAGCGCCCGTTCCAAATCGCGCTTCGCATTCCTTCCCATATTAAGGAGTTCCCTTTGGGCCGATTCCCATTTTGACGAATCACTTCCAATGAGCTGGTTGACCAGTTCGCATCTGTGCTCTATGAGCGTTTTAGGTTGCTCTTCTTTGGCGAATTCCAAATATAGTCCCGGGCATTTTTCCATCTGCAATAACTGATTAAAGAATTCCAACGCTTTGGAATAGTTTTCTGTCTGTCGGTAAAGTTCGCCGCAAAGATAAAGCATCCGCGCCTTTTCTTCGGGCTTTGGCTCGGTTTGGACCAGCGCCTCAAATGATTCGATTACCTTTTTCCTAAACTGGCTTTCCAGATAAATCGAATCTTTTAATGAAGCCAGAAATTCCTCGTATTGCTTTTCTTCAGGCATGCCTTTCAGCAAGGCTATGGCATCCAGCGCCAAAATATCATCGCCATGGGGCCTTGCCAGGCTGATTGCCGCAATGACGCCGAAGAACTTATCCTCATCTGTCCGCGCAGAACTGGCCCTTCCATAAAACACAATAGCTTTATCAATCTCCGTTAACGCTGGATTATCTTTATGCGAACTGCTTTTTACGAAACGCTTGCTCCTCCATTTTTGGTATTTTTCTTTGGTTGGAGCGTCAATTTTTTCCAGAAGATTCCTAAAAAAATCGTCTTCCAGCCGGAGTGCCCAACTGGCGCGTAGATATTGCTCGGCAATCGCCTTTTTGTCTTTACCTAAAATCCGGTAGGTCTGGGCAATCAGGTCATATTTAATCCAGGCCGGCATGGGTTCGTCTTTTTTTAGTTCCCTAAAAAGCTTGAGGGCTTTCTCATTAAGGATTTTGGTTTTTATCTTATCCGGAATTACGGTTTTATCCTTGGAAGACACCGTATTAAAATCAGGTTCATATCCGGAATACAGGCATTTTTTACAGGTAACCGGCTGATAAAGAATGGGGTTGTCTCCGTTGGTATGTACCAGCAGGTCTTTATCCTGGCCGCCCAGTGAATCGGGGTTGATTATTTGAACGAAAACGGTTTGGCTTTCGCATACGGGGCATATCAGTTTTGATTCGAGCCTTGTCGAGGCGTAGGCATCCATAGACAGCGCCGTAAAGATAACGAACAAAAAAATAATCCTTGCTGAATTGAGGTAATATTTTATTCCCATAGGCTTTTTCCTTTTATATTTTTAACAGGTCATAACAGGTGTAACAGATGACACAGCCCATATCCATTTATTTATGCTGGTTCCAAGACACTCTTTTTGTAAAACGCCTGCAACTTTTGGATACCTTTGGCACGCCCTAAACTTATAAAAGGACGCTTTATACGTCAAGTATTTAGAGCCTTTTATCAAATGGTGTGTATCGCCGGACCTAAGGGTCAGAATTCGTAGAGTAATTGTAAATGAATTCCCTCAATAAATATTGACTGTCTATGCAGAAAATTATTATATTACCGAAAGAACCTTAGTTATTAGTAACATTAATAACAATAGAAAAAGGAGATAAATATGCGAAAGGTTATTTTGGGACTGGGAATAACAGTGGCTCTTTTTATCATGGTAACAGGTTGTAACAAAGAGGAATTGGAAAAGGCTAAGGCGGAATTGAAAACAACTCAGGAAAAACTGGGACTGACCCAAAAGGAATTAGAAACAACCCAGGCAGGATTAAAGGACTGTAACGGACAATTAACGCAGAGCAAAACAGAACTGGACCAGACCAAGAAAACGTTAGACCAATCTCAGACAGAATTAAAGGACTGTAACACACAATTAACGCAGAACAAAACAGAACTGGAAAAGACTAAAACAGAATTGGAACTGGCCCAAAAGGAATCAGAAACAACCCAGTCAAAATTAAAGGACTGTAACGCACAATTAACGCAGAGCAAAACAGAACTGGACCAGACCAAGAAAATATTAGAACAATCCCAGACAGAATTAAAGGACTGTAAATCGCAATTAGCGCAGAGCAAAGCAGAACTGGAAAAGACTAAAGCAAAACTGGAACAACTCCAAAAAGAATTAGCGGAAAAACTTAAGCCGAAATAAAAAGGAATTGACAGGGCGGTGACACACACCGCTCCCTGTAACCTTTTATTCCATTGCCCTGCACGGCACTGTTTTTCTCGAATTCCGGGAATATCCTTACCCAATTACATTTTCTTTTAATCTGTGTAATCTGTGGCTTATTTTATTATTTAGTCTTTAATTACATCTCGCCGGTTTCCCACCATTTCTTCAAATCCTTCTCTTCCTTGATTATCTGGTATAAGTCGTCTAAGGAATAGAATACCGCTCTCACTATCTCCGGGCTCAGGTTATAAAGATTAGCCGTTGCCTCTACGCCTTCCTCGCAGGAACCGGTGAGGCGATGGGCAATAGAAAGGGTTTTTGCCTGCTCAAAGGTCAGGACGAATCTCTTTGCTAGGATTTCAATAATTTCGTTATCGGTGTTTTTGTTCATAATTCTTAAACACGAATCATAGCCACAGACCTGCCTGCCGTCAGGCAGGTTTCACAGATTAAATCCGTGTAATTTAAATCTTACCACAAAGACACAAAATTCACAAAGATAATTATTTGGTATTTTTTGTGGTTAAGAAAACGGACTATTTTATATACCAAATTTCACCGATTAAATTAAATTCATCTAATCTACGACTTCCCGCCATTAGGACAAGGTTCGCCTGCGGGCGACAATCCGTTAATATATTATTTGAATTAAATATACCCCATCAAACCAGTTTTGTCAAGTAGAATTGCAACCACAGATGCACACGGATTAACACGGATGGTTCTAAAAATATCTGTGTTTATCTGTGGTTTCTTTTAATATAATTTCCTTACTATCAAGCCCTATTAATTTGCGGTTTGCCGAATCCTGATATGATTTTATGAAATGACTGATGGGTCCTCAAATTTGGAATTAACGTAATTGAGCATTCATGCTTTCAATATTGATGTGTTTCCATTTAACGACCGAATAAAAAACCGCAGACCCACCTGTGCGGGCAGGTCTGCGGTTATATGGCTGTTTCTTTTGCTAATCATCCTCCTCATTTTCCTCATCTTTATCATCGTCATCACAAGAAATAGCAAAAAAACAACAAGCAGAATTCTCAGAATCAAACATATCCAATAAATTATTTGGCATCATGTTTAATTTGATTGTCGGAGTACAATAGCTGCCTCCATTTATTGATACTGATATTGAAGACAATTCGTCCATCTTAATTTCCGAAAGTGAAACTCGTATTTCTCTTGCATCTATTGTTATCGGAGTACAACGACTGTCTCCCACGGCATTTATTGATAGTGCTATCGGGAATGGGCAACAGTCTTCATCAAACATATCCATCATATCCATCAAAGTATAATCTTCCATATCCATGAAACACATATCTTCGCTAAATGGATATTTTTCCTGAGACTCTCCTCCAATAGCAATCCCTTGTATCAGCACCACCATCAATCCCAGACATGCAAACACCATTAGATACCTATACATTTTTATCACCCCCTTTCATTTTTGTTTTTATTTCTTCCAAAGTTTTTTGTATGCTTCAGTTTCCTGCAATACTTTCTTGTATTTATCTCTTTGTTCTTGAGTCTTGAGCAAAGACTCTATTTGTTGTTTTAAGCCATCATCGTCAAACATAGTTAATGGGTTGCTAAATTTTTCCGGATATTGTAAATGATATGTTTTGAATAATTCTGTTAATTGCACTTTTTGTGTATCATCAAGACCCAATTGAGAGCTAAGACCGTGGGCATACCCCTTAATCTGCTCCTCCTGTTGTTTTTTCTTCTTTTCCTCTCTAATCTTAGTAAGTTCATCATATTGTGACGGACTTAATATAGACTTAAGTTTTTCTTCAACACCACTTTTGAGTTCTTTTATTTTGGCTATATCTTCTTCTCGGGGACCCCACTGATAAGTGGTGCGACCTTTATCGTCCACCGTCTTTTGAGACATCAATTCACCTCTTTCTTTGAGATAGTCGGTGATAACAGTACGCATCGCCTTCTCCTGTTCTTCGGATAACTGCAATTTCTCTTTTGTATCTTTATCTACTACCGGCATCCCGGTCGTCAGATCAAACATACGAGATTTCATCGTATCAGTAAACACAATCGTATCTGATTCGGGTAATTTACTTAATTTTTCTCTCCAATCCTTACCTTCGTTATTCTTTTTTTCCAATTCTGCCTGTAAAAGATAAGTCTTCTTTCTTAAAGATTCATAATCTTCCATCCGTCTGTTCATCTCTTCTATTTTTTTGGCGAAACCCTCTTCCGACCTTGTTTTTGCCTCCAACAACTTCTTGTTGTCACTCTCTAAAATACTTAATCTATTTTTGCAGTCTTTAATATTATTTTCCATTACCATCATTGTTCCGAAAGCAGTAGCGACGCTCAATCCCACGGCACCAAGTATTATTAATATTGTTTTTATCATATAATCTCCTTTTCTTTTAACGGGAAGTATCTCCCTCAAAATTTTACGATTAATTGTTGGAAATATCTACTAACTCAATCCTTTCCTGACCGGATTCTTCAAGCACCACAAATCCGACCTCCGGACAATAGTATTTATGCTCACTGCCTTTCTCAATCTTGCTCCAATCCCTGGTCTGAAGACAACCTTCAAAGGTTCTTCCTCGAACGGTTACCTTTTTGTCCAGCGCGACAACATCTGCCATATCTTCGGCTTTACCTGAATAGTACTCCTGGCGGTAGGAATCACCAACCTTAGGATGCGCCTTCATAATGATACCCGGTTTAGCACCATCAACCCCGCCTTCCCAAGCGCCATTGTGATTCACGACTTTTCCGTTCCGGTAGTTATCAACCGCTTCACCAAAATACCAGACATTCCCGTCTTTATCCTGGGCATACCAGTCTCTGGTATCCTCAATTAATTCATTATTTACCCATACCCTATCCCGGACTTCCATTGTTTTTACACCCTGTATCTCTCTTGTTTCATTGGTAATCACTACCTCAATTCTTTCTACACCTTCATCGGTCTTATTCTCATAGACAAATTTGGTGCCAGGTTTTAGGGTGAAGTATTTATTATCAACCTTAGAGACAAAATCACCGGGATTAATTGCCGGATTATATTCTAACTGCTTATTTAACCCCTCGTTGTTCTTATTAAGGGTTTGCAGTTTGTCGCCACTGCAGGTAGTAATAAATCCGCCAAACAATCCCAACACTATCAACAATACCACTTTTCTCATAACTTATGTCCTTTCTACCTATATTAGACGGGAAATCTATTAATCCTTTCAGAAAATCTTGGAAAATAAGAGAAATAATTTTGAGAGATAAGATTTTTCATAGCGCCAATAACATTCTTCAAAATATCCATCTTGAACAATATGATTACCGTTTTATTTTCCCACGAGTTTCTTTAAGTAGCGGTGTTAATTCATTTGCAAAGTCCTGATTTAACCGGATTGCCTTTTCCCAATCTACAATCGCATTTGTCCACTGTTCTAAATGATAGTAAACATACCCCCGACTGAAATAGGCTTTAGCATAATTCGGGTCAACATTAATAGCCTGAGTAAGGTCATCATAGGCTCCCATAGAATCGCCGGTATTTCCCCTTAGTGCTGCACGGTTGACATAAACCTTGGCATCCTCAGGGTCAATTTTAATGGCGTGGCTGTAATCATCAAGTGCACCTCTAAAATCACTCAATTTTTCTCTGGCACAACCACGGTCAACATAAGCATCAACATAATCATGATTAAGTTTGATTATATAATTATAATCATATATTGCCCCCTGATAATCCTCTAACTTAGTCTTAATCAAACCCCGATAATAATATATCTCCAAACAATTCGGATTAATTTGGAGAGCTTGATTACAGTTATCAATCCCATTTTGATAATTGCCCAATTTGACATTAGCCATACCCCAGTTGAGATAAACCTGGGTCCATTGAGGATTAATCTTAATTGCCTGGTTAAAATCATTAATTGCATCTTGATAGTTACCTAATTTACTTTTGGCAATACCACGGTCATAGTATGCTTTGGCATAGAAAGGCATTCTCTGAATGGCTTTGGTCTGGTACTCGATTGCTTGATTTGACTCTTTACTTAATATGCCAAGCCAATTGTAATATTCCTCAGATTTAACTTGCTCAAGGGCATCCTCAATAATTTTCTGCGCTGTGGCAACATCCGACAGAATAAAGCAAGCCCGAAATGCTTTTATCACGGTCTCATTTACTACTTCTTCATCTGTTTTTGTCAGGGCATTTTGGGAAGAATCATTATTTATTTGTGATATCGCTCCTACTGCTTTGTCCAATAGTTTTGTTGCTTGTTTACGACGTTCGCGGTCCGGATGGGAATAACCCGATAGTCCCAGAACAAATTGTTCCACATATACTCTGCCTAAACTTGCCCAGGCATGAGAAAGATTCGGGTTAAGTTTGAGTGCATTTTTAAGGTCTTCCTCGGCACCTTGATAATCCTGAAAATAGATTTTCCCTTGAGCTCTAACATAATAACCTTGTGCTATTAAAGGCTGTTCATTAATAAACAGATTTATCTCGTTTATCCTTTCTTGAAGTTGTTTCCAGATTTGAAGTAGTTCACCTCCTCCTTTATATAACTCGCCTTTAGTTAAAACCATTTTTATCCACAGGGAATTGAGTTTTTCTAAGGCGTTAATATCTTGCTGTGCTTGTTTATGCTGAAGATTAATCACAACAAATCCGATTAAGATAGTGAGCACTACAATTAATATCGCAACCGCTATGGCTGGATATTTTCTAATCTTCTTGATAAGACGGTATCCAAGACTGATTGGTCTGGCTCTGATTGGTTCGTGTGTCAAAAATCGGTCTATGTCATCGGCAAATTCACAAGCACTGGAATAACGATTACAACTGGTTTTATTCATCGCCTTCTGAATAATTATCTCTATCTCTTTTGGTATTTTGGGATTAATTCTTCTGGGAGACACTGGTTCGTGGTTTATTACTTTTAATACAACATCCATTGAATTCTTTCCACGAAACGGTGGTTTATTCGTAACCAATTCATATAGTGTTGCTCCCAGACTATATACATCTGACCGACCATCTATCTCAAGAGATCCTTGAACCTGCTCTGGACTCATATAAATCGGTGTACCCGCAATTATTCCTGAAGCAGTTATCTTTTTATCCTGTTCACAGATAAGTTTGGCCAGACCAAAATCTGTTACATAGGGTGTAAAAGTGATGTTTCCTTTATCATCTTTGGTTTCTGTAATCATAATATTGGTGGGTTTCAAATCACGGTGAATGATTCCATGCTGGTGAGCAAAATGTACGGCTCTGCCTACCTCTTTGAAGATTTTCAATAATTGGTAAAGATTAATTCTTTGGTCAGTTCCCTCGGTAGACAGATATGTTTCTAAAGATGCGCCTTCAATATATTGCATCACAATATAATACTGCTCTACCTGTTGTTGGCCAATAGACAAAAGCACTTTGTTTATTTCATAGATTGGAACAATGTTTGGATGAGTAAGTTTAGAAGTAATCTGGGCTTCGCGAATGAAGCGTTCCTTAAATTCCTTACGTTGCAGTAGTTCACTGGGCAATAATTTTATAGCAACTATGCGATTCAGGGTCTCATCAACTGCTTTGTATACAATGCCCATTCCGCCACGACCGATAACTTCAATAATCCGATATTGACCAAGCTGTGTATTAGATGGTAGTATTTCTGAATCTTTCCCTTTGACGTCTGTAATCTGAGCAGGTTGGCTTTCCTCATCGTCCATTTCCATAGAAGAAAGATTCTCATCCGTCGCGAAATTGATGAGGCATTTTGGGCAGAGCGCCTTAAAATCTTTATCCTCTGTAATAATTTGGCTGGTAAACTTACTGGTACACTTCAGACACGTAATTACTTTACTCATTCTCCAAGTCCCTTACCTATACAACCGTAGGAAGATATTTTTCTGGGGTAGTTGCTTATATATATTAGACGGAAAATATATCAATTCGTTTCAGGGATTATCAGAAAACGCGGAAAATAACACTTTGAGTTCTTCCTTCAACTCAATTTCATCTGCAACATATTTTTTTATTTCATCCTCAATGAATTCTCGATAACGTCGGCGGGCACGATGAAGATAATTAGTAACATCATTCTCTGATATACCAAGTTTCTTGGCAATATCAGTATATGTTACCTTTTGGTCTTTTCCCATCGAAGCGGAAAGATATGATTTAAGCACATCAAAATAGCGTGCACGGGATTGTGCTTGATATTCCTGGTGTAAGTTTTCTAAGGCATTGTGTAATATAGTAAGAGCCCACTCCTGAATAAATATTTTTTCCGGTGTTGCCTGTGTTTTATCTTGAATATCAAATTTCGTATCATCAGAAATAAGATCTTCCAAGGAAAAAGCTATTTTGCCACCACCGCGTTTTTGCGTTGATTCTCGCTCTCTTTGTTTTGATAGGAAGTGCTGCAACGCCGCCAGCATAAAACTTCTAAACCGCCCCTTGCTCCGTTCTACATCTTTAATAAAATCCTTTTCCAAGAATACCGTAAAAAACTCCTGAGTTAAGTCCTTGGCTGTTTCTATATCCTTCCCGCTTCGTCGAATATAAAAGTAAATAGGTTTCCAATAGATTGAAATGAATTGGTTTAGAGTTTCATTATATCCCAGAGATGACTTATTCTTTACTCTAAGAATATTTGTCCATTGGGTTTCCTTAAAATAAACTTCTTTATTACCAATCTTAGTTTCTTCAGACATAATCCTATTATATCTTGCCTGAATATTTTGTCAAGACAAGAAAATTTAGTTTGTATAAATGAACACTGATTAATTCCGTGCTTGCTTTTATATTTTCTAACTGTCTTTAATAGAGAAAGTTTTTATTATCTTATCACAGATTTGGTTAGTGGTTGCATCAGGCGGACATTCTATCCAATTTATCTCTGTAAATCTTCTGAACCAGGTCATTTGTCTTTTGGCTAAATGGCGGGTGTTCTTTTCGACCTCATCCTTTGCTTCTTCTAATGTAATTTCGCCTTTTAAATACTTAATAACCTCTTTATAACCTACAGCCTGTGCTGCCTGTTTGCTTAAACCGTGTGGGGAATCTACGAGTCGTTTGACTTCATCTACCAAACCTTGCCGGAACATTTTTTCTACTCTTGCGTCAATACGTGAGTATAAATCATCTGATGTACGTTTTAAGCCGACCACAGTTGCCTGATAACGTAATTCGTTTTTATTGAAGTGCGTCTGAAATGATGAGATAGGTTTACCCGAAATGGTATAAACCTCAATGGCGCGGATAATCCGCTTTTTGTCATTGGGGTGTATTCTGTCCGTTCCGCTGACCCGAACCGGGTCAATCTTTCTTAATTGCTCATAGAGGAAATCAAGTCCTTTTTCAGAGGCGGTCTTTTCTAATTCAACTCTTAATTCAGGACTACTGCTTAATCCTGAGAATATTCCATAGAGCAATGCCTTGAGATAAAGCGGTGTCCCGCATACCAATAATGGTTTCTTACCACGTTTGATGATATCAGCGATTGCCTTATCACAATCATTGACGAATTTAGCGACGTTATATTCTTCATAAGACTCAACTATATCTATGAGATGATATTTTACTTTTCTTCTCTGCTCTAATGATGATTTTGATGTGCCGATATCCATCCCGCGGTATATCTTCATTGAATCCACTGAGATTATTTCTGCATTTATACGATTTGCTATATAACAAGCAACCTCATTCTTACCGATTGCCGTCTGCCCTATTAATATTCTAAGATATTCTTTCTGGGAAGGATTCATAGATATGACGCACTACCAATTAATTTAACATATTATTGGTTTTTCACAATTAATATGGATAAGGTGGTTGGGGAGGCTTATCAGGGTCAACAGTATAGTCAAACTTATCTTTGATATCATCAATGGAATGTTTAGGAGTAAAACGAGTATGAAGCCAATAACATATATAAAGCGCCAATCCGACCAGTATAATAAATTCAAAGGGACTAAAATGTTTCGGGGTAATACAAGCGTTAACCGTATCGGCAATACCGCTGATTATTCCGTGAATGATATGCAGTCGATTATAACTACCCAAAAAGTCAGCGGCTACTTTTACACCGGCCGTTGCGGTTAATATCGAAGCAAATAAGGCGCCGAAAAATCCGATATTCTTACCGAAAAACCCGCTTAATAAACGTTCCGAAACACGCCAGACCAGAAAAACCAATACCACTGTCGTGGCGCAAGAAAATAGAAATGCCACTACGCTATCGGCTATCAGCCAACCAGTCGGCTGTTGAGCAATTTGCTCACTAATTTTCATTACACTATCAGTGTTTAACCAACCGGAAATGTGTTCAAGCATTTTTATTACTCCCTTCTACGATTTTCATATACCGCGTCAGATTATGACTCAAGACACGGAATTTATAAAATTAACTTTATTATATATTTAATAAACCCTATCTAAAAAGGTCAACTAAAATATATTAAAAAACTTGACTCTATCAGCCGATAATATATGAGAGACATTTATGGCGCCATAACTTCTGCCACCCCGCCTTGCGGGGTAAACTCCGGCACCAAGACACTAAGAATTCTTCGTGTCCCGCCTAGGCGGGATGTCTTGGTGGCTAATATATTACTATTCCATTATGAAACAAGCACCGCAGAATGAAGAAATATTCAAGCGATTTGAAATTGATTTATATGAAGCGGCTCTAAAATCCAATCCTAATAACATAGAAGCCCTCAGGTTTCTCGGTTATACTTATTCAAAAGACGGTTGTCATAAAAAGGCGCTTGAAATAGACAAGAAACTCGTCCGATTACTCCCTGAGGAATCCATCATTCACTACAACCTCGCCTGTTCATATTCTCAACTAAACCAGATGGATAATGCCTTTAACGAATTAGAAATGTCGATACTTTTGGGCTATAATGAGTGGAAACATATGGAGCACGATGAAGACCTCGATAACATGAAAAAAGACCCCCGCTATCAGCAACTTCTATCATCTCTTAGAAAAAAATATATTGTCTAAAATAATAAATTAAACAACAGGATTTAGTTGCGAGGCAAAGCCGAAGCAAACTCAGGGATTGCTTCGCTATCGCTCGCAATGACACTTCGTGTCAGTTTAATCCCGTTGTTAAATACTTTTACTATATACCGTGAAAAATACAAAATCTGTTGTTCTTCTTTCAGGCGGACTTGATTCTGCGGTTTCACTGGCATTGGCTACGAAGAAAGGATTCAAGATAAATTTAGCATTAACTTTTGATTACGGACAAAAATCAGCCGGACAAGAAATCCGCGCTGCCGGAATGCTTTCTCGTAAATATCATATCAGCCATACCGTATTTAATTTAAAATGGTTAGGTAAACTCGCTTCAAACCCGCTCACGGATAAAACGAAACAAATACCGCACCCATTGTATTATAATAAAAATGCATCGAAATCAGTCTGGATTCCTAATCGTAATGCCCTATTCATAAATATCGCCGCCTCTTTTGCTGAAGCATTAGGTTATCAATATATCATTACCGGTTTTAATAAAGAGGAGGCAGTCAATTTCCCCGATAATTCCATTCCATTTATTAATGCCATAAATAAAACATTACATTACTCCACGCTAAAAAATATTAGGGTAATAAGTTTTACTGCAAAAATGGATAAACGACAAATCATCAGTGCAGGCAAAAGACTCCGTTTACCTCTTGATAAATTGTGGAGTTGTTATGAAGGCGGCAAACAGCCCTGCGGACTTTGCGAATCCTGTCGGCACCGTAATTCTTCACTTACTTAGCCACCCAGCACATAACTTCTACTTGGGTTACTCAGAGTGGTCAGTTATGTGCTGGGCGAAATGTATCATAAAAGTGGACAGGATGGTAGTCTTAATTTATAATTTATAATTCATAATTTATAATTTACAATATGCTTATTCGTAAAGATTTGGAAAGGCAGGAGAGAAAATTATTGGCGCCGTATGCGATGAAGAGCGCCGATTCGCTCGGACGCCGGTATCACGAAAAAGAACATTCCTACCGGACTGCATTCCAGCGCGACCGCGATAGAATCATCCACTCTACTGCTTTCAGGAGAATGGAATACAAAACACAGGTATTCGTGAATCATGAAGGAGACCATTACCGGACACGATTGACACATACCATAGAAGTAACCCAGATTGCCCGGACAATCGGGCGGGCATTACGATTAAACGAAGACCTCATAGAAGCAATCGCCCTTGCCCATGACCTTGGACATACACCATTCGGACACGCAGGTGAAGAAGCCCTGCAAAATCTGATGAAAGACTACGGTGGTTTTGAGCATAATGCCCAGGGGCTACGGATGGTTGAATTATTAGAACGGCGATACCCGCAATTCCCGGGACTGAATCTTTCTTATGAGATAAGAGAATCATTGGTAAAACACTCTACTACTTATGACCATACCGAGATTCCTGCTGAGTATCATCCCGGATGGAAACCTCTGCTTGAGGCGCAGGTAGTAGCGATGGCTGATATGATTGCTTATGATAATCACGATTTGGATGACGGCATCAGGGCGGGATTAATCAAAGAAGCAGACCTTAAGGATTGCGCACTATGGCAAAAGGCTTCCGAAAAATACAAGAAGAAACTCACTGCATCCCAGCAGGAGATGTTTCTGCGTCCGCAAACGGTTATTTCACTTATCAATATTGAGGTGAACGATTTAGTCCAAAATACCTTAAAACTCTTTAATAAATATCATATTAAAAACGTTGGAGACGTAAGAAAGGAGAAAGATGTTATAGTCAGATTTTCAGATAAGATAAATAAGGCAAGTAAAGAACTGGAGGCTTTTTTATATAAATTCCTCTATTGCCATTATAGAGTGGAACGGATGACCCAGAAAGCCAAACACTTTGTGGAAGAATTATTTAACAGGTATCTCACTGACCCCAAACAACTACCACCACGTTATCAGAAATGGGCTAAGGAATGCGATAAGGATAATGAAAAGGGGCTGCGACGTTCTATCTGCGATTATATCTCGGGTATGACAGACCGTTATGCCCAGGAAGAATATAAGAAATTGTTTTATCCATTTGAAAGGATTTAATCACGAATAGAGAA
>JAZDFP010000365.1:0-2342 GCA_043807745.1 Planctomycetota bacterium | reverse complement strand
ATGGCGGGAAGACTATTGCCCGGTTGTTTTGAAGATATTATTGTCTCCATTTCCCTGGTCAGGCCCGGACCACTCAAGTCTAATATGGATAAGTCGTACCTGGCACGCCGGCACGGCGCCGAACCAGTGACGTATTTGCATTATAGCCTCAAGAATGCTCTTGAGGAAACGTTGGGGGTAATACTATATCAGGAGCAGGTGCTCAGAGTTGCCCATGATCTTGGTGGCATGAGTTATGCCGAGGCGGATGGTTTCCGGCGGGCAATGACACATGAGCGCACTGGTGCCGAGATGGAAAATATGCGGGACATCTTTATTTCAGGTGCCTTGAAAAATGGGGTAAGTCAGGATATTGCCCAGAAAGTTTTTGAACAACTGGCGGCATTTGCTGCCTATGGTTTTTGTAAGGCTCATGCTGTTGCCTATGCCATATTGACCTATCAGATGTTGTGGTTGAAGTGTCATTATCCTGCCGAGTTTTTTGCGGCCCTGTTATCTAATCAGCCCATGGGGTATTATCCTCCCCGTGTTTTGATAGCAGATGCCCGCCGTTTTGGTGTCAGAATTTTGCCGCTCGATGTTAATAATTCGCTGACTGATTATAGTGTGGAGAATGGAGCTATCAGGATTGGTTTTCTCCAACTTAAGGGGATATCTGGTGAGGATATACAGTCCATATTGAAGGCGAGGAATCAGAAAAAGTTTGTATCGCTACAGGATTTTGTAATGAGAACAGGAGTCAGCCGGCCTATTTTGATAAAACTTACCAAAATTGGTGCTTTTGACGCTATTGATGACCGTCGTAAATTACTTGCCATGCTACCTTCCCTGCACAAGATATCCGGCAAGGTTGATGGTATCTGCCTGAATTTATTTACGGAAGATATGTTTCAGGTTTGGGATAATGCCACCGCTAGTCCTGAGTACAATATCAGGGAGAATTTATTAGTAGAGAAAGAATTATTATCGTTAGATTTATGCGCTCATCCTCTTGATTTGCATAACCTTGGGGATGATTTTACTCGTATTAAAGAATTGCCGGCTATAGCCACTGGCACAATCATCAAAATTGCCGGGTCGGTCATCCGGTATCAAACGCCGCCAACCAGGAATGGCAAAAGAGTGGTCTATGTGATAATGGAGGATGGTACCGGCATCGCCGATATTACTGTTTTCAGTGATGTTCAGGAAAGGTGTGGCCAGGTTCTTTTTCGTGCTGGCTGGCTTATAGTGGAAGGCAAGGTACAGAGGCGTGGACCCAAAGCAGTTTCCATAATTGCCCTGGAGTTGATGCCGCTAAACTTCGATTAAGGGAAAAGGTATTTATATATTCTTATTATTGGGTTTGATTTAGTATAATTAACTTGATTTACCAATATCCCTATAATATACTGCCTTATTTGTGAATGTATCCTGGTGATTTGCAGGAAAAGGAAAACCAGAAATATGAAAAAGAGTAATTTTAGTATTATTAATGCCATCGGAAATACGCCTCTTATTGAGTTGAAAAACATCAATGGAAATAAAAAGGTAAAAATTTTCGGAAAGTTTGAAGGTAGTAATCCCGGTGGGTCGGTGAAAGACCGCCCGGCTCTCTATATGATAGTTAAGGCTGAGGAATCGGGGGAGTTGACCAGAGACAAAATGATTGTGGAACCGACCTCCGGTAATACTGGAATAGCTCTGGCCATGATAGGGGCAGCCAAGGGTTATCGTGTTAAGCTTTTTATGCCGGAATGTGTTAGTTCGGAGCGAAGAGCTATTTTAACCGCTTTAAATGCTACCGTGGAATTGACCCCGGCTCCCGAGGGCACAGATGGTGCCATTAGAAAGGCACACGAATATATTAGCATTCATACCAAAGAATGCTATATGCCTAATCAATTCGACAATAAATATAATGCAATAGCCCATTATGAAACTACCGGACCGGAAATCTGGAAACAAACAAATGGAGCAATAGATGTATTCCTGGCAGGGATTGGTACTTCCGGAACTTTAATGGGTACCGGCAAATATCTTAAAGAAAAAAAGCCGGGCATAAGAATAATTGGGGTGGAACCAAATGAGAAGCATAATATACAGGGTTTAAAAAATCTCAATGAGTCGATAGTTCCCAAGATATATAACAGTCGACAACATGACGAGAAAATGAATATCAGCGATGAAGAAGCATTTGAGATGACCAGAATATTAGCTACCAGCGAAGGACTTTTTCTGGGAATGTCCAGTGGTGCTGTTGTTGCCTGCGCTCTGAAAGTTGCTAAAACTATGGACAAGGGGACTATTGTTACGATTTTACCGGACAGGGGAGACAGGTATTTAAGTACCTCATTGTTTAT
>JAZDFP010000364.1:0-5664 GCA_043807745.1 Planctomycetota bacterium | reverse complement strand
AGTTTATCCGAACCACGAATTACGAATAACGAACAACGGGAAGGTTAGCAAGAGCATCTTAGCCTCAGGAATCCGGGCATCAGGTATCCCTACTGACGCACGGGGGATACACTCCTTAGGGTTTGACACCCTCGCTTCCCTCCATAGTATACTACCGACGACCCCCCACCCTTTTGGGGAAATATTTAAGATTTTTATGCAGATTCTTATAACTTAAATAATATCAATCAGTTATACGATAAGAATTTTAGCACCACAGAGACACAAAGGACACAAAGAATACTCTACGAACCCGGAACGAGTAAATAACCTTTGTGCTCTTTGTGGTGAATATCTCTTTCTTCTTTATCAAAGAACAACCTATCCGGGGGTTCTTTCCCTCCATTAACTTAATACGCGAGCAGGCAAAATCTGACATCGGAATTTGAGATTTTTATGCAGATTCTCATTAGGCATTCCCAATGCCTTTACCCACTGGGCTTTCTCTCTCTAATATATTAAGTCCTGAGATGCCCAAATATGATATGGGTATTTCAGATTTTTATGAAAATATTTTATCTTGTCCCTGATAACCAAATCACCCAATTCCCTAATCATATCCCTTTCTCCCTCCACTAATCTAGTGCAAAAACAGGCAAAAAGTGACCCCTAAAAATGAGAATTATTTGCAAATACTTGGTAAATAACATTGACAGTGCTGGCTTATTTTATATCAATAGATATTTAGTCCCTACGAGAGGCTACCGTTCTAATATGTCCCCGGAATTCAAAGGAGTAATTAAAATGTCTGAAGTCTGGCCTTTTGATACAAAGAAGAAACATCAAACAATAAATATAGATAGAATAAGAGAATTTAAATGCCTTTTATTAATGCCATTTGATAAAAGATTTGATGGTGTGGCAGACTTAATTAAAAAAGTAATAGAAATATCTTTCAAGGATTTTCCTAGTGGTTATGTAATTGAGAGATTAGATTGGGTAACTAGTGCTGGAACCATACAATCCGAAATCTGGCAGAAGATTATTGAATCCGATTTAATATTTTGTGATATTACGGGATTCAATCCTAATGTAATGTTTGAGTTAGGTGTTGCAGCAGGGTGGAAAGATAAATACAAAGTAGTTTTACTAAAGGATAAGTATAATAAAATGCAGGCTCCATTTGATATCTTACCATCAAGGTATATTGAATATGAAATGGTTAGTGATAAAATCAAAGATTTTGCTAACGAAATCCTGAAATTAGTAGGAACCGCTTTAATTTCGTTTCCTGATGAACAGATTGATATTCCACCTATCAAATTCCCATTAGAAATTGATTTTAATGATAAAACCGATGATTTAAGAATATATACACCTCCTATGGCTCATCGATTAATAAAAGATGGTTATTTTGAATTTGGTGCTTTATATGATTACGCTTCTTCTTGGGCTTCAATAGGTAGAGAAATAATTCTAAATTCACAAGTTGAAATTGTTGCAAAATTCGGGATGCGTAGAGACCAACAACAAAGTGGCTTTATCGGTATCGCCTTACGGAGTAGCCACTTTTATGCTAATTATGAACATTTAATTTACCTTAATACAGAAGGAAAGATAATAGTCACACAACCTAATGAAACCCCTCCTAAATTTTATGAAGATAAGACATTGAGGAATACCACTAATATTGATTTTACTAAAGATTATACATTCAATATAAAATTTGATAATAAAGAATTATTGATAAAAATAGATGATTTTTAAACTTCTTTAAAGGTTAGTGAAATGTCTCGTGTCTTAGGTGCAGGGCTTAGTAGATTACAATGGGCTAGTGTTAGAAGGTGTGGAAAAAAAATTAAGATTGAGATCTTATAACGAAGTTCGGAAGACACCCTAATTCCTAATTTATAATTCATAATTATTAATTCTTAATTAAGACCTGACACTGTTGAAGGGTTTTAAACGGTCTCAATTTATGTAATCTGTGGCTATGTCTTTGTGTTTTTTGTGGAGAGTTATCTTCTCTTAATTCTTACCTCATATAGCCAGAAAAATCCACATACCTATATCCCTAATCAGCCTCGGCTGGAAGGGTATTTACCTTCTACTCGTAGGGTAATTCGCTTCTACTGGTTCTGTATTACCGGACTACTGGTATGGTAATTCGGCTCTATTAGAAGTGTAATAGCCCTCTATTGGTTCCCTAATTCGTTTCTACTGGTATGGCAATCCGCTTCTACTGGTTCCGTATTACAGGACTATTGGTAGGGTATTCCGCCTCTACCGGTTCCTCATCAGGGGACGGTTGGTATGGTAATTCGTTTCTATTAGAAGGATAATACCCGACGGTTAGATTGGTAATCACCCTCTATTCGTAGGGTAATCAGGGTTTATCCGTTCCTCATTGAGAGGGTAGTAGAAGGTAAATAGGGTAAAGATAGAAAGTAGATACCCCTCTACCGGAAGGTGATGGGGTATCCGGGGGATAACCGGGGGGTATCCCCCATCGGCTGGTTTTACAGGGGTACTAAAATAGTGATAATCCTATGTATTAAATGTAGTTATATCAAAAATTGGTATTTTAAACACTTTGTCTGAAGGTGCTTAAAGCCCGCATCCGTCAAACCTGCCCCCGCCAAGGCGGGGTCAGGCGGGTGGGATGCAGATTAGAGTTCACCCCTGCGGGGCAAGGATAACCGCAGATAGTAATTTAATCCTGATAACCCTGTGAATCCGCGTTCTATATATTAAGTTTTAATATCCCTACGGCAGACAGCAGCTCTGGCGGATTCGGAGTCATAGTTATTTCTTCAACTTTTCCATTGCTCCAGAATGTTTGGGGTTTATCTTTAATGTTTCTTTCCATTCTGCAATGGCTTTATCTTTTTCTCCTTTCCGTTCATACGCCAGTCCAAGCCAGTAATGAGATTCGGACTGTATAAACTTTTCAGATGCATTTTTCACTGCCGCCTCAAGGTCTTCTACTGCTTTTTCAATACTTCCGCCATACTCAGGAGGCGTCATTAATCTGTTTATACCACGGCTTAGTCTTCCGATACTATTGTTAGGGTCTAATTCCAATGCTTTATCTGCTTCTTTCCCGGATTTCGTGCCATACTCCATCTGTTTTTGCCAGTCTTGAGTTTTACCGCACATCTGTCCCAGCGCCAAACTCAGCCAGGCATGACTATCCGCATTACCGGATGCACCATTAACACACTTCTCAAATATTTTTGATGCTTCTTCTATCTCTCCTTTCTCAAAAAGAGTTTTACCTTTTTCCAATAGTTCTTTTAATTCAGCATCTGTTAACTTCAAATTGCTTTTTTCTTGAGTCTTACCGTGTTTTTCCTCTTTACCAAACATTTTCATTATAGGTCCTATTGCGCTAAAAATATTGTCCAATCCCGGTCCGGATTCTTTTTTAGCTTGCTCTAAGAAGACGACCTTTACTTCTCCTTTGGCGGTAATAACAATAAGTGCCTGCGGTGTAATACCGCCTCCTGCGCCACCTCCACCGCCGCCAGATTTCTCGCTTTTACCACTGCCTCCTCCCAATCCAAAGCCGAAGTTTACACGGTTTACCGGAATAAGGGTAACATCATTTACTGTAATTGGCTTGCCGATAACCAGTTCTTTATTTTCTTTTACTAAATCCATTAATTTGTCAGGGATAGTTGTTGCTAATTTATTTACCCAATCTTGCTCTTGTGTTTCTGTTTCATTTTCCGCCAGAGTTGGCTTTTGGGCTTCTTGAGGATATAAAAGATATCCACCAAAACCCAACAGCAATGCTACTATTAGTAACATAATAACATTCTTCATTTTTATTCCCTCCTTTTGTTAAGATAAACTTTTATAACATTTATTTTTGATAATAGCCCCCGATACCTTACCTCCTTTCAGCGGGGCAATTATCTCTTTTTTATGATTGTTTCTAATATTTTAACATAGTTGATAAAATTTTGTTGTCCTTTAGGTGTAATCTTATAGGTGCTTTTTGGTCTCCGTTCAAAGAAAGATTTTTTTACCTTAATATAACCGGCTTGTTCAAGGGTACGTAGATGAATGCTTAAATTACCGTCTGTAAGATTTAACTTGTCTTTAAGGAAGACAAAATCCATCTCGTCTCCTTTAAAAAGAAGGGTCATAATAGCCAGGCGTGTTTGTGAACACAGTATTTTATCAAACGATTCAAAAACAGGTTCTGATTTACTCATTGTTCTTTTCTTCTTTTAGGTTAAAGTTTCTCTTGGCAAGAATAACAGGGATAATACTACCGAGGCACAAAAATACTCCTAACAAAAGCCATGTATAATCTTTAAAGACTGCGGAGATAAAAATTCCCACGAAAGTGCATAAGCCGGCAAAAAGATATTCTTTGGAATAAATAATACCAGTTATGCAAAGACCAAAGGAGATAACTAATGCCCAAAGGAAACCGATTTGTCCCGGTCCAATTATTCCAAAGGCTAATCCTAAATTTGTGAAGAGAAGATTCAGTCCCACCAGAAGCCACCAACAATAACCGAGTTGTTTGCTAAGATAGGGGTGCATACCTTTAATAGCATGTTTTATTCTTGGCCAGTAAAGGGCATTAAAAATAACTGCGATACCAAGCATAATCATCCATCCCCAGCCGATGTAATGAAAGAGTTTTTTCCAGACCATTATCTGAGTAAATAAATCCCCGATAAAAATCCAGATACCCCAGAATATCATTATGGACATTCCGGGTAAGATTCCTACTTTTGTTTCGTCAATCATCCGCCTGATGACTTTTATGTCCTCCAATACCATTTCCCTGTCAAGCACGCCTTCTTTTTTATCTTCCATACTTCTTTCCTTTTATTTTACAACGATTATTAAAGTTATATTTTTATTAAATTACTTTGTATTTTAAAGTATTTATAGAATCTGTCAAATAAAATAATGAATTTTGTGCAAAATATTTATCGATATCCGATGATGTAAAATGGACGATAAAATCCTTTGAGTTGTCTTGTTTTATGCTTATTGTAACCGGTATGCTATTTTAGCAAGAAATGATAAGGAAAAATATTTGCTAAAAATTATAAAATAATTTTACAATGTCTCGTCAATTCGCATTTGTAAAAACACTTCTATTACTCCATTGATTATCAGACCTTGTTCCTTTTATTCTCTATTCCAAAAAATATAATGACTTTTCTAAATCTTCAACTGCTGGTATAATAGTAATTGAGGCAGTCTTTTACGAGATGCCGTTGCATAATACGGGGTAAATTATTCAATCCATAAGTTCTTTAAGAACAGATACAAAAGGTTTGTAAGGGATAACACCCTTATTAATAGTAGAGACATAAGGAATCTCGCCCAGATAGTGAACGCCGGAAATCCTTTCAATAACAACAGGGCTTAATTTTTCCGTCCATCCTTTCTTAATGTTCTTATCATAATAATTCACAATAAATCCTTTTATCTTCACTTTGTATTGCCGTGCCGAATTAATCGTCAAAAGCGTGTGGTTAATAGTGCCTAATGTTGGTCTTGTCACAATAATTATGGGTAAATTCATATCTCTAACCAAATCAACGATAAGATAATTTCGCTTTAGTGGCACCAATAATCCTCCGGCGCCTTCTACAATAATTCCCTGATGAGATTGTTTGAGTTTACGATAAGCCGATAATATCTTTGGGA
>JAZDFP010000363.1:0-2370 GCA_043807745.1 Planctomycetota bacterium | reverse complement strand
CTTTGAACGATATTCCAATACGTTTCGTCTTCCGATATTACCCCGAAATAGCCGAGGTTGTCCTTAGCCCCCGTAGCATAGGGGAACTTCTGGGCCACATCATTAAATGAATTCCGGTCAATAATTGTCGAGGGAAAAGTTGATAAAACAGTCAGGAAATTTTCTATCATTCGTGGAGGATTGTTAGCAAAGGTCGTTCCACCCGTAGCCTCTTTAATCCCCCACCCTTGCGCAGTTACTATGTCCGCCTGACTAATATTGGGAAATGCACTTGAAAATGTTACCTTGGTTATATGTATGTCCCCCTGATAATGGCTACTTGTAACCGCATAACTATTGGTAGAACATAATTGATGATTTATAAAAATTCTTACCACTGTTGAATCATAAATTTCACCAATTGAATAACAGTAATCTGTTCCGTAAACTTCTACGGACGACACCCGATTGGCATTAATACAAGGCAATTCCCACCGATCTCCTAATGGGTCATCATAAGCCGAGGCGGGATCTCCCAGGACGATAGGAAGTCTGGCGTTATTGTCAACTACTGAACTATATCGACCTGCACGGGGCAACCAGAAATAATCTGTTAGATTCATTTTTCCTCTGCTGTAACCGCAAACTCATCGGCTGTGATTTCCGTTTCGATTATCTTTCCGGTAAGCAACAGAACATGATCCGCCGTTACATTCTGCTCATATCCGATATAAACATAAAGCATCTTTGAAATAAATGCTTCATAAGGAATTAATTTAGAAAAATGGTAGTCTGAATTATCATAAACTGCCGTAAATGTATTCCGTTCAATACTCTGCAAATTATCTATAACATCCCGACTAACAGATTCAACCGAACGTCCCAGCCCCGAGATAGTTTTTAATCTCCCTTCCTTTTCAATATATCCGCCTTCGTCAAATACGCCGGTCATATCATCCTGGGCATAAACTCTACTACCTTTAGCTGTTATTATTAGAGTATAAATTACAGGTTTATCCCCTGCCCGTACTCGGTTATAAAAATTAGGAGGAACCCTAATCATAAAACTGCAACTCCATCGGTAACTAAAGTAAGACCGTCCTCGGTAGTAATTGTACTATCATCCTCAAATAAAAAGCCAAATATAGCAAGTCGGTTTATAGTTTTTTTTTCAAAGCTTCTTCCAATTTCATACTTAACGTCCATTTAGTTCCTTTAAACCAAGTCCTCGGCAAAGAATCCAGATAGCAAAGATATGCTTCATCAGCGTCTGCCGAATCGACATGGAAATAAAATGGTTTGAATTGTTTCGTATCTTGGTTCCCTATCGTATTTAACAATGTTCTAAAGGCAGCATCGTCGCCTGTTGACATATATGGAAATTCTAAATTAAATATCCTTTTTTGCGAATAAAATGTGTTCCTTCTTACCCCTCCTGGAGTGTAATTTTTGCTCATTACTAAATCAATCGGCATACTCGGAGATGCCTTAAAGTTTCCAGATGGTTCAAAATAGCCCCCAAGAAATATTTCACTACATTCCAGATAACCGTTTGTGTTCGCGCTATCGTTAATTCTTATTTGCCAATATTGATAGGTTGATGCGGTAACTAAATAATGGATAACTTTGCTTTCATTATAGGGAATGGTCGTTGTATATCCACCTGCAAATAATGTATCTGCATCCCCCTGCAAAGTGATAATAACCGATGCGGAAAAGTTATGGTCAAAGATGACTGCTGCCTTAACTTCTTTTTCCGCGGCCATATCAATCGTTATTGTCCATGTTGCTGGCGTTCCCGTGGATCTGATTCTTGAGTTCCTGTCAAGGTCAACTGCCTTCCCGGGATTAAAGAGATTGATTCCCTTGAAATACCAAAGGTCACCTTTGACAAAATCATCCCCTGCACCACTGGTGAAAGAGATTTGCACCCCATTAGTCATAGTTGAATCTGTTCTGGTGCTGCTTGTTACAACACTTGACGCATCCCACGCAGAATCAGAATCCTGCCACTTATATTTAGCCTGCCCCACTTCACGGCCTGCTGCTGTATCATCTATTTCAACCTTATATTCCAAATCCTCATTTCCCGTATAGGTGCCAAAAGTATTTAATATGGCTGATCCGGCACCCTCTTTATAAGCCGCCGTGACAAAGCCGGCCCTTAAACTGGATACGCTGACCATTGTTGAAATAGAAATGGCATTATCGTAAAGGAACCTGCAAGTCCCCATTATCTATACCCCCAATCCTGAAGCCGCGACAGCCGCTGGTGAATCTTATCTACAAATTCATCAAAGGTTTTCCGATCTGCTATCAGGTTTCCTTCAATATGAATCAACGGACTATTGATAACTACTCCACTGACATTAGAATCATTTGCTAACGGAG
>JAZDFP010000362.1:0-17784 GCA_043807745.1 Planctomycetota bacterium | reverse complement strand
TACCCTTTAGCCACAGGAAGCATATCGCTTAGCCACAGGGAGCATATCGCTTTACCACAGGGAGCATATCGCTTAGCCACAGGGAGCATATCGCTTAGCCACAGGGAGCATATCGCTTTGCCACAGGGAGCATATCGCTTTACCACAGGGAGCATATCGCTTAGCCACGGGGAGCATATCACTTAGCCACAGGGAGCATATCACTTTGCCACAGGGAGCATATCACTTTGCCACAGAGGGCATATCACTTAGCCACAGGAAGCATATCACTTTGCCACAGGAAGCATATCACTTTGCCACAGGGAGCATATCACTTAGCCACAGGGAGCATATCGCTTTGCCACAGGGAGCATATCGCTTTGCCACAGGGAGCATATCACTTTGCCACAGGGAGCATATCACTTTGCCACAGGAAGCATATCGCTTTGCCACAGGAAGCATATCACTTTGCCACAGGAAGCATACCCCATAGCACCGAAAAGGAAAATATATTAATTTCTATCTGTGTTAATTAGTGGTTACCAAAAATCAGATGTTAGTGAAATACCAATAAAAATATTGTTTCTTTTCTGGACAGATGAACTATAAATATGTTTTATTAAAATGAGTTGTTACCTATGTATCAACAAAGTATAATATTAATTAATTACTAAAGGAGGAAAATATGAAAACAGGAAAATGGAAACTGGCAATAGGGCTTCTTTGTGTCCTTTGTGCCTTTGTGGTGAGTCCCCGGACCGCCTTGGCCAATGCTGTGAGCATCGACAGTGTGTCCTTGAGTGTTACACCCGGCGATGGCTATGCTACCGTAACATTTAACCTGTCCCAGCAAAATTCTTTCGGTAATATCTCGTTTGACGGCATTGCCTTCACTGACTATATCTGGATATTTATCAAGTTCTCAACGACTAACGGTTCGGACGGTTCCTGGGGGCATTGCATCTTAGCCTCAGGCGGCAGTGTCACGCCTACGACGGATTACTTAGGCGCATTTATCCAGTCATCTACGGCTGGAACAGGCGGTAATACTTTTACCATCCGCTGGAACTACGGTGGAACCGGTGGTAACGGCGTTACGATAGGTAACGATACGATAGTCAAGGTCTGCGCCATAGAGATGGTGGAGATTCCGACCGGGGCTTTTTACTATAATGCCGGCGGGATTGGTGGTAGCACCTATAATAACTATGGTGGTGGAAGTCAGACGCTGGTTAATACCACTACACAGATACCCACAGGAGCCGGCTCAGGCTGGCCCAACGGCTACACCGGTTTTTACTTAGCAAAATACGAGGTCTCGCAACAACAGTTCTGTGATTTCCTGAATACCATCCCGTCTTCGTCTGCGGCGTCCTTTTATTCCTCGTGGGCATATAACCTGAATGGCTACCTGATAACCAATACGGGGTCGTCACCCATAACATATACCACGACCGCACCGAACCGTGCCTGTAACTTCTTATTCTGGTCTGACATGGTTCCGTATCTTTCCTGGACCGGCTTAAGACCGATGACCGAGATGGAGTATGAGAAGGCGGCACGGAAGACGAGTGTTGGAACAACGAATACACGAACCTATCCCTGGGGCGATACCGCGCCATCCACAGTCACGGGAGCCGTAGATGGCGGGACGCATGTTATATACAATGCCAATTATTATGTAGCCGGTGTTACGTATGCGCCTATTTCAGTTGGCTGGTATTTAAGTCAGGGCTATGCGCCGACTAACCGGGAGTATACCGGCGCATCGTATGGTGTGGCTGATTTAGCCGGCAATCTCTGGGAATACGTGATTAATTGTGCCTGGACGACCGTGCCTAATAACGGGAATGGCACCATAACACCTCCGGTGAATAATTGGCCCGGTACTTCGACCTGCAGGGGCTGTCGTGGCGGCTTTTGGGGTGGCGCTAACACCAACTACTTGCGAGTATCGGACCGCGCCTGTGCACGTATATATGAGTCTGAAGAACGCGACAGCATTTTCGGCTTTCGCCCTGCGAGAACTAAATAATGTAATAATGGGACGCAGATAAACGCAGAGCCCTACGGGCTACGCGGATTAATATTTATAAGGAATCCATGAGAACAGGAATTATAATCTTGGTTTCATGGTCTCCTTATAGAAATTATCTGCGAACACCCACTGGGTGCCCTGTGGGCATCTGTGTCCTATTTGACGGATTCCGACTAACAATAAAAGGAGATTTATATGTGCAATAAAACATGGTTCGGCAAGCTCACCATTCCATTTATCCCGAGCGGAGCCGAGGGATTGGTAAAAATTGGTATGATTGGACTGTTAATTTCTTTTGTTACTACTTTTACTACCGCAGACGGCAGTCAATCGCCGCCGACCTGCACCACTAATGCGGCTACTAATATAACTTATAATTCCGCTAAATTAAATGGGACTGTTAATCCAAATGGGTTAGATGTTACCTGTTGCTACTTTGATTATGGCACCTCTCAATCTTATGGAAGTGAACAGAACGTTTCTCCGCTACCCGAGTGTGGAACGAGTCCGGTTAGTGTTTTTGCAAACATAAGTTCATTATCAGCCGATACACTATATAATTTCAGGGTTGTAGCAACCAATACCGAAGGCTCGACTAACGGCTCAAATCTGACATTTACCACGTTAGTTGCACCACCAGCCCAGGTTGGTTCACCTAATCCTTCTACCGGCGCAACCAATGTCCCGACTAACCAGCAATTAAGTTGGGGAACGGCTTCGGGCGCAACATCTTATAATGTCCATTTCGGCACGAACAGTCCGGGAACATATAGGGGCAATCAAACAGGAACGACTTATAACCCGGGCACATTGACTCATAGTGTCCTTTATTACTGGCGGATTGATTCAGTCAATGCCGGTGGAACCACTACCGGTATTGTCTGGAGTTTTACCACCGAAGCCGGAGCTGAATCCGATGACTCCTCCTACATTGGCGGAACGGGTGATGGCTGGGACCAATGTATCGGCAGCCAATTACCAGCCCAGGTTGGTTCACCTACTCCTGCTGATACCGCAACCAATGTTCCGACTTATCAGCAACTATGCTGGGGAGCGGCTTTGAGAGCAACGTCTTATGATGTCTATTTCGGCACGACCTCGCCCGGAACTTTTCAGACCAATACTACAAATACATACTATGCTCCAGGCTCTTTGCTCTATGCTACGGTCTATTATTGGCGGATTGATTCAGTCAATGCCGGTGGAACCACTACCGGTATTGTCTGGAGTTTTACTACCGTAGCCAACGATGACCCCTCCTACATTGGCGGAACGGGTGATGGCTGGGACCAACATAACAGCAGCCCACTACCACAACCGCCTACTTGCACTACCAATGCCGCTACTAATATAACCTATAATTCCGCTACATTAAATGGTACTGTAAATCCTAAGGGTCTGAATGTTACCTCTTGCTACTTTGATTATGGCACCTCTCAATCTTATGGAAGTCAACAGAACGTTTCTACGCTACCCGGTAGTGGAACGAGTCCGGTTAGTGTTTCTGCAAATATAAGTTCGTTATCAGACTATACACAGTATAATTTCAGGGTTGTGGCAACCAATGCCGAAGGCACGACTAACGGCTCAAATCTGACATTTATCACAGTACATAACAGTCCGCCGGTCGGCACTATCAGCATAAATAACGGGGCGCTGGCAACATCATCCACGTCAGTAACACTAACCCTATACGCCAGTGACCCTGACAACGAATCTTTACAGATGTGTTTCCGTAACGAGGAAGATAACTGGTCTGCTTGGGAAAATTATGCAACTTCCAAAGAATGGACGCTGACCGCCGGAGACGGCACCAAAACCGTCTCTGTTAAATATATAGATACTGTCGGCAACTATTCTACCTATTCGGACACTATTATTAAGGATACCACTCCGCCCAACATAGTAAGAGTCGGGTTTTGTACCATAACCGATACAATTCATATATGGAAAGTGATTATTGACGAAAGAGGAGTAGATTACGTTACTACGCAAGTCCGCAATGACCAAGGGGTATTAGAAGCAGAAACCACACTGACTAGAGTAACAGGCACCGCTACAGCAGGACTATGGGCCGGGGAAATTACCCTGCCATCCGATTTACGTGACGGAAAATATACACTAACAGATGATGTGCAGGATATAGATGGTAATTTGTTGGAGGGCTTTTACGACGGTCAGGTTACGAGGAATACGGTTGATAATAAAGTGATTTATAGTGATAATCCTAAGAAAGGTCCTGACCCGATATTCTTGAATAACGGAGAATTCTTCCAGAAAACAACCGATTTGACTATTCCCGGCAGAGGATTCCCATTCCAGTTTAACCGTGAATACCGCGCCTGGTCGCTTTATAATGGGCCCCTGGGTGTCGGCTGGGATTTTAATTATAATGCCGGCTTGGAAAGAACCGGTGATAGCGTTGAATATTATGACATTCTCGGAAAACCTAAAAAATATCCAGCGAGCGACCTGGGATTTATTTCATCACCTGATAAGTATAATAATTTCTCATACGATGAAATTAATAACCAATATACTATGACTGAAACGGATGGAACGATTCGTCTTTTTACGGTCAACCCGCTGAACGAAAATAGCTATGCCCTGAAATCCATAACCGACCGCAACAACAATACGATGACGTTTAACTATGGCGATAATCCGAACAAGGCCGGCGACCAGTATGTGCTTTTGACCATTACCGATACGTTGGGAAGCGTGGTTACTTTCACCTGGAACGCAGATAACAGAATCAGTTATTTTGAAGATTGGATTGGTCGGCGGGTCAGTTTTACCTACGATGGCCAGGGCGATTTGATAAGCGTCACCCATCCGGCTACCACCGAATACCCCAACGGCAATACCACCCAATATACCTATTCCAGCGGTGATGACTTTTTCTGGATGAACCATAACATGCTCACCATCACCGACCCGAATAATAATACCTATCTTACCAACGTCTATGACGACTGGGACCGGGTGACGACGCAGACCTATGGCGACGGCTATTTCACCAACCAATACGTCGATGCTACGGAGAGCACGCCGAAAAAGACCATCGTCACGGACCGGGAAAACAACGTCGTTGAATACTGGTTTGACTCCCAGGATAATATTATCAAGGAAATTGCCTACGCCGACCCCGACTCATTTACCAAGGAATACGAGCATACGCCGGTCAGCGGGAGCATAAAGACAATCCTGCCTAACGGCAATTCAGTGGAGAAGATATGGGATGTTAATAATGAAGACGCAAGGGCACAGGCTAATGTCCTGCAGGTTATTAAACGGACTGCTGAAAACCAGCCGATTTCGGTCGTCTTTGCTTATGAGCCGTATTTTAACCAAATCCAGTCAATCACCAATGCCATGACCAAAACTACTAACTTCTATTTTGATTTTGATGAAGACACATTAGGAGACCTTAATGGCGACAGTATTATCACGCAAACTAAAGGTAATCTTGTCAAAATATCATACCCGGACGTGACTTTAGGATTAGCGGCCAGTTCCACTACGCAGACGACTTACTCGACCTTCAGGCATAACGAATTCGGCCAGATTACCCAGTCAAAAGACCCTCAAGGATATGTTACTGATTATACATATTATACCACCGGTAATATGAAGGGACGTCTGGAGAACGTTATCAAGGATGTCGAAATCAGCGGGGCAAGAATTACCAATAGCTTTGAGTATGACGCAGTCGGCAATATCACGAGCGTCTTTGACGGCAAGAGCAACGAAACCACGTTTACCGTGAACGAATTGAACCAGGTAAAAGAAACCGTTTCCAGGCTCGGCCTTAAAATCAATTTCTACTACGACGCCAATAAAAACCTGGAGAAGATGGAAGTTGAGAACAGGGACAAAGACGGTAATTTAGACCCGACTATGCCCTGGATAACCACGACATTGGGATACAACTCTCTGGATAAACCTATCAGCCGGACAGCAACGATTTCTTCTACAGCGACTGTAACTACATTATTCGGCTATGACAAGAACACTAATGAGACATTACTAACCCAGCCCGAAGGCAATCAGGTCAAGAAAATCTACGACGAGCGTGATTTGTTGGTTGAAGTCATCCGCGGTTTCGGGTCAGCCGATGAATCGAGCACCAAGTGGGAATATGACGATAACGGCAATCCCAAAAAAGTAATCGACGGCAAAGGCAACGAGACCGAATTCCTGGCAGACGGCTATGACCGGATTTACGGCTATATTGATGCCCAGAGCAACCGAACCGAGCAGGAACTGGATGCGGCTGGCAACGTGACCCGCGTCACCCGCAAGAACTCCAGTAGCGTCGTCCTGAGCGACACGAAATACCTTTATGACGAACTCAACCGCAATTACGAGACGCAAAAATGGTGCGATACGACCAGCAGTTGGGTCATTACCCAGTATGAATTCGACAAGAATTCGCGCATGGTCCGGGTCGTTGATAATAGAAGCAACCAGATGACCATTTCATATAACGGATTCGGCGCCATCACCAAAATAGAAGACCAACTTGACAACAAGATAGAATATGGGTATGATAATAATATGAATGTTACGGTAATCACCGAGACCGAGACATCCGGCCTGGCTTCGCCGGAAGTCTACATTACTGTCAACCAATACGATAATTTGGACCGACCGATAAGCAGCACCAACCAGCAACTTAGCGCAACCAGATTTTACGGATTCGATTCCCGCAATAACCTTGTCTATTCCAAAGACCGGGAAGGTAATACCATCAACCGCGTTTATGACGGCATCAATCGCTTGACTCAGATAGTCAGGGATATGCGTGAAGGCGGCAAGGGCACGGGCAGTATCACCGGCACGATTGTTACCCAATACCAATGGGACGATAATTCACGGCTGGAGAAACTGATAGACCCCAGAAGCAAGGAGACATCCTATGCCTATGATGCAGTCAACAGGCCAACCTCGGAGACTCTGCCAGATTCAACGTATAAGACATTTACGTATGACGATGCGGATAATATCATCAGCATCATAGACAACAACGGCACGACTGTTGAACAGGTTTTTGATACGCTCAACCGTTTAACCAACCGGAATATCACCAGAGGAACCGGCGTCCTGGGAGTTACGGCTGAAGTATTCGGTTATGATGGCTTGTCCCGTTTGACCGATGCGACCAATTCTGACGGCGCCACCCAGGTTTCGGATATAAACCTGACCTATGACACTCTTTCAAGAATGACGCAGGAAACCCAGCAAATCGGCACTCAATCTGTGAAAACCATCGCATCGCAGTTTGATTCAGTGGGCAACCGAACCCAATTGACTTATCCATCAAGTAAGGTGGTGGTTTTTGAGCCGGATGCGCTGGACCGCATTGCCGGCATCACCCAGAACTCTCAATCCATTGCCGAGTATAGTTATGCCGGACCGTGGAGAGTCAAAGGCAGAACTTACGGCAATAACACGGCTCTGGCTGTAACTTACGACACCGGACGCAGAATCACGGGCTTTGAACATGAGAATACGGTCAGCAGCACGCTCATTGCGGGATTTGAATATGCCTTTGACAAGGAGAACCATAAGTTATTCGAAAAACGCACCCACGATAGCAACAAGGGCGACGCCTATGTTTATGATTCGATTTACCAGTTGACCGGCGTGAAGTACGGGGAGCAGAATCTCAGCCCATCCACTGATTACGCAGATTATGAGAACTATGACGTGGAGCAGACCTTTACGTTGGACAATTCAGGCAACCGCACGCAGGTAATCAGCGGCACAGAGACGACTAATTATACGGTCAATGACCTGAACCAATATACCCAGATTAGCGGGACTAACCTTGCGTATGATAATAATGGCAATCTGATAAGCGACAGCGTTAAATCATATATTTATGATTATGCAAACCGATTAATAGAAGTTATCAGCGGCACAACCATTGCCACATTCAAATACGATGCATTAGGCAGACGAATCGAGAAAACTACATCAGAAACTATGAACTATTATTTCGACGGGATAAAACGCATTGAAGAGCGGAATATTAGTGATACAGTGATTGCCACATACACCTATGGGATAAACGAGGTGCTTACTATGGAACGTGATAGTGAAACCTATTATTACCATCAGAACACTCAAGGTAGTATCTACGCCATAACCAACAATGATGGAGAGGTGGTGGAAAGATATAAGTATGATGTGTATGGGAAACCGATTTTCCTTGACCCGGAGGGCAACTCAATATCTCAATCTCTAATTTCTAATCACTTCCTTTTCGCCGGAATGGAGTATGATATAGAAGCTGAACTCTATTATACACTTGCAGGAAATTACTCGCTGGTTTTGGGTAGATTCATAAATCCATCGGGTATAAACGAACTTTCTAATAAATACACAGCTGCAAATAATAACACTGTGAATAATAAGATAGTAGTTAATATTCCAGGCTTAATAGCTGGAGGAATTAAATTAGAATTTGATACTACAACTGGAAAATTAATTGGAATAGGATTGGTTCTTACAGGTCCTAAAAAAGTAACTGTCAATGTAGGAGATTATGAGATTACTTTTTGGGGTAATACAAAAGTTATAATAACTACCGATACAGGAGTAAAAGGAGGTGCTTTATCTATTATTTTTACTCACCCCATTTTTATAGATGTACCTAATAGTCCATTAAACCTAAGAATTACATCAATAATTTTTAATAAACAAGGGGAAGTTATAGATGGTAAATTTGATGTAACCAATTGGCCGGATTGGATTCCTGGTACCACACAAGCTGTTATTGATAGATTGAATGAAGCTTTGGCTGGCATACAGAAACACATTCCAAATATCTTACAGATACTAGACTTAATTGATATATCTACAATAATAGATCTTTATAATGGAATTATCAAATCATATAATGAAAAAATTAATGCCCTTGAAAATGAAATTAAGGGAATAAATGAAGGGAATAAAGGACCTCAGTCTCAAGAAAAAGTCAATGCGGTAAAGAAAATAGAAGATGAATTAGCAGGGCTAATAAAAGCACGCGCTGAAGCACAAGAAGAACTGGATGGATTAAAAGGAGCCGTAGACAAGCCAAAATAAATATTATAAACCTTTAAGGGGCCTTTGTTATGATAATTACCAAAAGAAAAATCTTTATATCGGTTTTGGTTGTTTTGCTGATTTTTATTATTTGTTATTTTGCTTGTTTTTTTGTATTCTTACACCAACTCGGAAAATTTCGCATAGATTCTGGTACGTTTTTATCTAACAAAATTGAAGACGCAATAATTCCTTTATACTTGATAGGTCAGAGGTTTTCGGAGAAACAAGATAAGGATTTATTTCTTTTGTTTCCTGAAATGAAGGATTATTTGCCAGAACATAATGACGCGATTCGACAAGCTAAAACTGTTGATTTCGCACCTAAGATAATAGTTTATCATGATATTTTATTTATAGGTGATGCAGTATATTCTTTGTCTGCCCAGGGAAAACTACCACAAGATAATATTTATGATATCTTCAAGAATAATACCCCAGGTATTTCAATCCATGAGTACGATTACTGGGGAAATCAATATATTATAGAAAGATTAGATAAGGTAAGAATATTGATATTCTCAAAGGGAAGAGACGGCAAAAGAGATATAATGGTAGATAATAATGAATTAATTTCATCATCGCATAGTAAATGGATTAAATACATAAGACAGAATGATGATATTGGCGCAATAATTTTCTTGGACAAATAATTGATAATATTGATGGAAATATAGGTACGCCATACCGGAATTCTTAGGATATTAAAATATATGGAAAAGAAGCCGATTTCTAAATTGGCTATAATGAGTTTATCATTATCAGTTATCCCTGTATTTGTCAAGCCACATCTTGCCCAGCAAAAATTAGGTAAATCTACTCAAAATTAGCATTGAAAGATTAATACTCAACTACTCCAGATGTGAAAAGGTGATGTCCCAAAACTCAAATAATGCAGTTTAGCCGCTATCAGACAACAATACTCCCGCAGGAAAGTTAATAGCCATTTTCTCTAAAGATTAAGCCACTTTCTTCAACCGATACGCCTTCAACAATCCGTCGCCCAATACTATCTTTTCTATTTTTCCCTTGATGACCTTGTCGTCTTTCTGTGGCTTATCTCTTGGTTTCCTAAAATATCTCTCGTCCGGTGTTTGTCCATCCAGTGCTTCGTGTGGTCTATATTCATTATAATGCACCAGATAATCATTCAATAATTTATCCACTTTACTCTTGGAGAAAAACAGGAATAGATTCAGGAATTCATACTTGAGTGAACGAAAGAATCTTTCCACCTTGCTGTTGCCGTTCGCCTTGCTGATTTTAGCGTAGCGATGATAAATCCCCTGCTTTTCTATGTATCCTTTGAATTCTCCGGCTGTAAATTGCGTTCCATAGTCGCTAATCAGGTGTTTCGGTTTGCCATAGCGTTCAATTATCTGCCCGATATTTTTTATCACCCAGTTAGATGTGGGGTTAAAGGTTGTCGCAAGTGTCATTACCTTTCTGGTAGTAGAGGAAAATATAAAAATGCAACCACAGATTTCACAGATTACACGGATAATTTATAAAGAGACCATGAACTCTGGAAATAATTTCTCCTATTCTCATGGATTCCTTATGAAAACCTGTATTAATCTGTGTCCATCTGTGTAATCTGTGGTTACGAAGTTTTCTTCAAATCTGAGTTTGAAATAAATTATCTGTAATTTCTTACATAGGCACGGTCTTTTCTGTTTAGCTCTATTTAATTCCTGTCTCATCACAGAATTAGCAAACTTAAGCCGGCGAATTTCCTCACGCAGGTAATGAATTTCCAAGTAACAGGGAATGTTAATCTGCGAGAGTATTGTTCTTCTTAGTCGGCTTAATTTCCCGATGAGATAGCCGAATCCGAAAAATATCCAATCAGCCCGGTGGTCCAGGAGATAAATTATAATGATGAATATTTGTTTGAGCATAAGACTTTCCTTTACATTAGTATTTTTTCTATTATAAGAATTCTCTGAGACGGGAACACATCACAGATTATCTAATAAGGATTCCTCTTGACATACAAGGGATAATTTTTTATAAATAGGCATTTACAGGAAAGATAGAAAAATTATTGTGTCCCGCGAGGAGTTGCCTGAGAGAAGTAATCCCGACAGACTGCGTCGGGATTACTTTCCCGACCGTTCGGTTCGGGCAGGTGACTTTATGATTGTAGGGTTCAGCAGATAAATCGTATCCACTTTTATCTTCTGTGCGGCAGAAGCAATATCTTTCTTGTTAACATCCATAAATTGCTCTTTTAGTTCCTTGAGGGTATCATGGCGATTATTAATACTCAGTTCCATGTTATAATCTATGAATGATGAAGCATTATCTTCAATAGATTTAAGGCGGTTAATAATGCCGGAACGGGTGTTATTAATCTCTTCATCGCTGATATCACCTGACTGGATAACATAGAGTTGTTCCTTAATAATCTTCAAGGCAGCATCAAACTTGTTGGGATCAATACCGGCGCGGATAAACATCAAACCCTTGGTCTTTTCCAACGCGGAATTGACATAATAAGCCAGTCCCGCTTTTTCGCGAACATAACGAAATAGTTTTGAATGAGAAAACCCGCCTAATATTCCTGAAGCCATCATCAATCCGAAGATTTCCTTATCGTTCCATGTGGTATATGTCCTGCATCCTAACACTAATTTACTCTGGTCTATTTCATCATTTTCTTTTATCAATCGCTCTTTCTTCGTAGGAGGTAGTATAGGCAGAGAGTTTAATCTGTGTTTATCTGTGTTTATCTGTGGTTGCATTTTACTTTTTTGAATCTGCGAATTGAAGATATTGGAAACAAGCCCTTTAACTCGATTAATCCCTTTGGGTCCGGCGATAAAAATATCCATAGGCGATTTGAGAATCTTATCGCGGTAATGATTTAAAACATATTCCGGAGAAATCTTGTCAATCTTATCAATCTCGCCGTATTCATAAATCCGATACGGTTCATCCTTACACATCTCCTGGATACAACGTTCATCGGCATATGAAATCTTATCATCATAAACGCTTTTGATAATGTCTTTAAGTTTTTCCTGTTCCTGTGAGAAATAATCAGAACGAAACTCTCTATCCTGCAAGCGCCTGCCTGCCGTCAGGCAGGGATTAAAGATGATCTGTTTTAAGAAATTAAGAGCATAGTAGGTATTATCAATATGTTTGGGCAGGAACCTCTGGCTGACAAACTCAAAAAAGAATTCAATAATATGATGTTCGCCTATTTTAGAAATATCGGCGCCGAATATAGCGCCGTAAAGCGAATCCAGAAAAATACTGATTTTACGCATGGTTGGATATTTCCGACAGCCCCGTCCCAAAACCCGAACCAGCAAGGCATTAGCCGTCGCATTCTCATCCAACGGCAGGTGAATGAATATTTTTATCGTGGTGGTCTTAAATAAAGGTGTCTGGAAAAGATGTAATCTTAACCCGGTCCCCAAATCAATCGTTTCTTTTGCTTCTATCATCTCCAATAAAACTCCGTAACTTCTGCCATCCCACTGGGATAAACTCCGGCACCAAGACACTAACCCTCCAAAGGCGGGCAGGGAATTCTTTGTGCCTTTGTGTCTTTGTGGCTAAATTTTATACTTTCCTATCTCTGGAAAAACCTTTCCAATTCCGGAAGTGTTATTTTATGAATAGCCGGTCTGCCATGAGGACAGGTCACCCAACCCGCCTGAACGGCCAGGTCGGGCAGGTCTATCCCGCTGGAATCGGCTATCAACGCCTTTATTTCTTCCGGACTTAAAGGGTCCCCTGCCTTTACAGCACCCTTGCAAGCCATCATTTTTATAAGATTATCAATCGGCTTGATATTTTTGCTCTCAGTATCTTTTTCTTTACCTGCCTGCCCGACTGGACACCCGGTCAGGCGGGCATCCGGAAAATCACCCGCTCCGCTCTCGCTTGAGCGAGGCGAGTCTGCATAGGCATCTATAAACTCTGTAATAAACTCTTTTAAATTAACATTATTCAATATGGACGGGGCTGATTGTATCGCAACGGCATTCTCACCAAATTCTTCAATCTCTATGCCGACTGCCTTTAGATAAGGAACAACTTCCTGTAAAAGCGCCATTCTGGTTTTTGGTATCTCTACAACGGTCGGAATAAGCAGTCCTTGCTTGTATATCTCTGAAGAGGCAATCTGTTTGCTGAGCCGATTGTAAAGAATCCTCTCGTGTAAGGCATGCTGGTCTATAATCAGTAATCCGTCAACTACCTCATCAATAATATAACTATTATGTATCTGGAATGCCCTGCCTGTATGAGTAACTTTTCCCCTCCAACCCGCCTGAACGGCTATGTCGGGCAGGTCTTCTTTGATATCAGTCAGGGTCTGCTGTGATGACCCCGCTCCGATGGACATCGGGGCAGGAGAATGGGCTGAATCAGAACGCTCAAAGAAATCAACCAATGCCTGCATCACTCTTTGAGACTCATCTGCCTGCCCGACCGGATGGTCGCCCGCCAGACCAAGCCTGTCGGGCTGGTTCGGGCGGGAAGACGCAGAACTTATATTATTTTGGCTGACATTCTGCCCGGCAATCCCGAAAGCATTCGGGACTAATATCTTTCCCGCCTGACCGGTCGCCAGGTCGGGCAGGTCTGATAAAGACTTACGGATAAGAGAAATAATCTGGTCGTGCAATCTCCAAACATCACGGAATCTTACCTCAATCTTAGTTGGATGAACATTGACATCAAAAGCCGATGCCGGCATCTCTAAAAATAGTAGGACAAAAGGATACCTGCCTGACGGAATAAGATTATGATAAGACTGGTATATCGCCCTTGATATGATTCTATCCTTGATGAAACGGCGATTTAGATAGGAAAACTGGTATTTGGAAGTCGGTTTAGTATAAGTCGGTAACGAAAAATATGCCTCAATTTTTACTCCGTCCTGCTCTTCTTGAGTGTAGAGTAATTCTTTGGAAATATCTGCTTCATAAAAAAAGGCAAGTCTTTGCATTACACCTGCCCGACCGGACAATAGGTCAGGCGGGTTCTTAGACGAATTATCAGGCAGGGTAGCCAGATTAATTAAAATCTGTTTATCAGACCCGCCTGAACGGCCAGGTCGGGCAGGCGCATCTTTTGAACGTGTAGATAAATTGATTAAACTAAAAGATACTTCCGGATAAGCAATGGCAAAGCGGGTAATTATTTCTGTAATATGAGAAAGTTCCACGCTATCGCTTTTGAGGAATTTTCTGCGGGCTGGAGTCTGATAAAATAAGTTGGTTATTTCTATGGTCGTCCCATTAACACCAGCCACGGGCTCAGGCGTTGTCATTTTATCGTTATCAACAGTAATCTCATATGCCTCATTTTGCCCGGCTGTTTTGGAAACGAGCCTAACCTGCGCCACGGATGAAATACTGGCCAGCGCCTCACCGCGGAAGCCGAATGTCTGAATATTATATAAATCAGATTCATCGGCAATTTTACTCGTGGAATGACTCTTGAAAACTAATGATAAATCATCAGAAACGATACCAGTGCCGTTATCAATAATCCTGATAAGTTTTTTACCGCCTTCTTTGACAGTGATTTCAATCTCTGTCGCCTGAGCATCAAGGGCGTTTTCAATTAATTCCTTAATGCAGGAAGCCGGACGCTCTATGACCTCACCAGCCGCAATCTTATTGACTAACTGAACCGGCAGAATCTTTATTCGACCTGCTCCGCTCCCACTGGGCGAGTTTGTAACAGAACTACTCATAATATTAAGCTTAACCGCAGAGGCACAGAGGTCGCCGAGAAGAGATTTCTATAAACTCTGAGTTCTCCGCGTCTCCGCGGTGATATAGGTATTTATCAAAATTCATTTAATATGTCCATGTAAATATTATTTCCGGAACTATGTCTTTTCATCCCTGACAGAACTGCTTTATTGTGATTCGCCCCGTTAGAAAGAAACTCACCACAGAGACGCAAAGGACGCAAAGAATAAATAATATTTTCCTCTCTGCGAACTCTGCGTCTTTGCGGTAAAAATATCTTTTCTAACGAGGCAGACAACAGTATCTTGCAACTGCCGCTGAAAATATAATAACGTTTGTAACCATATTTAATATAATGTATTTTATTGACAGCAACCGGTAATATGGTAAGTATGATAATATGTCTAAAGGTTTTTTGATGGTCATAGTAACCGTTTTTACATCACTGTTGCTCTTTCAATGCATGTCGACACCGGCTGATAAGCCTATGATTGTGGTTGATAAAGCAAAGGTGGATGCGATAATAAAAGATTTCAATGTGGTTTGTTATTCAATGTTAAAAGGCGATATCAAGACTGTCTATGATAAATATCTGAGTGCTTCAATACAGGAATCACAGAGTTATGATGCGTTTGTTAATGATTATAACATAAATAAAGAGAATTATAAAAGGTTATTCAGCGGAGCGATGTTAAAACAGATTTCGCCTGAAGATAAACTGGCATCAGCCCTTGTCGTCTGGGGCAGCGGCGGCGAACCTTCCGTGATAGAATTTGCTAAAGAAAATAATACCTGGAAGATTAATTATTTAAGAGGGCCGGCCGTGGTCTTTGACCAGAACGTAAAATAGATAAACCTTTTATCTTTCGGATGCAGTCTTCTTAATTGCTACTCTGTGCCATAAGCAGATCCCCGCCATTAGGGCAAGGTTCGCTTTCGGGCGACGCCTCTGGCGGAAAAGTTGGATTGGGAGTTATAAAAATGAGAACGTATTTTAAAGCTATGATGTTATTTTGCCTGGCGGTTTTGGTTGTTTGCACAGGCTGCGTTTCGAATCATCACAGATTGTTATCACAAGACGGAGATTTGCTATATATCGAAACGACGCCGACCGGTGCGAACGTATTAATCAATAACGAGTTCAAAGGCATCACCCCCTTGACAATAAAATTACCTGAGGATAAACCGGTGCTTTCGCTGAAAGTAACCAAAGATGGCTATGAAACAGAAGAGGTAACATTAGCGCCGAGGGAAGAAAAAGTTGACAGCCGGAAACAAAATATATTAATAAATAGCACGGTATTTTTCGGGGCAGTCGGGCTGGTGGCCGGGTTAGCTTCCGGTATGGCTTTACAGGGCTTAGGCGGCGGAACATTGCTGGGCCTGACAGTCGGATTATTGCAGGAGGATAAAAATTTAACCACCCGATATGAATATCCCCAGGAGGATATCCAGATTAAGTTATCTCCTATAAAGGATAAATAATTTCATTATTACTTATTTTTATAAAAGGGTAAAAATATGAGTAGCAAATCTAAAATTATTGTGGGGGTAGTATTATTTTTAATAGTTGTCTGGGCTGTGGTTTTATATGGCGCAGATGAATCGGCTCAGGCAAAAACGCCGCCGCCGGCTCCTGCAGAGGCCGCACCCGAAACGGAACCAACTACTCCGCCGGAAACGCCGCCTGCTCCTCCAGAAATTATTCCAGAAACAACGCCGATTACCCCTCAGACAACACCGGCTCCTTCAGAAACTACACCCAAACCGGAACCAACCACGCCCCAAGAAATAAAGCCCCTATTAGGATCGATTAGCCAGACCTATCATGTTTTACCTATTTTTAAGATGAGCGATGTATTAAACGTCGAAGAAGAACAGAAATGGGACGGCACTATGACGGTGCGAGGCGAGGATATGAATAAAACTTACTCGTTTTATAAACAGTTTCTTCAGAATTACACGGAGAAAATTAGTCTAATCACAGATGACCAACTTAACTTTAAATCAGAGCGTTATTATTCGCTTTCAAGAATAAAATCAAATATGCCCGATACAGGCCGGACTTTAATAAAGACATCGCTTGAGGGAAAAACGATTGCTTTAGAATGCAAAAATTATCAGATTTTTTCATGCGAGAAATTAGCCCCTAAAGAAGCAACCATCATCGGCGACGATTATTCCTATGTGAATTCATTCAACTGGATTTATTTCTTGTTGCCCGAGGCGGGAACAACGTTGGCGGTCGGAGCATCATATCCGATAAAGCAAAAAGAATTAGGCAGGATTATTTTCAAGGAACATTTTAACGAAAAATCCTGCGTAATCAGCGGAAACGGCGTGCTTGAAGAAGTAACCAACCCGCCTGACCTTGGTCAGGCAGGTGTCAAAACGGATAAAACCGCCCGGTTATTAATCACTCTCAAGATAACACAAACCAAAACAGATAATACTATTTTTACCGCTGATTTAATCGGTTTCTGCAAAATATCCGTTAATTCCGAGCCGGCTTTAGACCTAGAAATTTCCGGTCCTTTTAATATAACCCAAACTAATTTGACTTCAGAAGATAAAAAGATATCATCCTCTGCGGATGGGGTCTTAAAAATCAAATCCAGAATAACCTTAAAAAAATAACCAGGAGAAATAAAAATGGCCCATAGTTTATCAGCCAAAAAAAGAGCCAGGCAAAATATTACAAGAAGAATACATAACCAGAATATCAAATCGCATATAAAGTCACAACTCAAAAAAACACGAGTAATATTATCAACCAAAGAAACTCCCGATAAGTCTGTTAAAGACAAATTAACCAGCGAAATCAGATTATCAGGTAAATTGATTGATAAAGCTGTCAATAAAGGAATAATCCATAAAAATAAAGCGGCTCGTCTTAAATCACGTCTGACATTAGCGGCTAATAAATTCGTATTACAAACAGCAAAATAA